>DATCYE010000171.1:0-3076 GCA_036570485.1 Pusillimonas sp.
GGTATCTTCAAGTATTTCGGGCGCTACGGTGCGCAGCGGTGTGTTGCATGACATTGCTGCAATCTGCGATCTGCAGGCCAGCTCCAGCCTATGCATCCAGTTAAAGGTTTCGCCAACGCTGCGGCCCGCAACCAGCGCGCCATGATTGCGCAGGATCAATGCCTCGCCATTGCCCAGGTCGCGCACCAGCGATTCCTTTTCGTCGTCCTTGAGCACCACGCCCACATAGTCGTGATAGCCGATCTTCAGGAAGCGCATGGCCGTCTGGGTAATGGGCAGCAGACCGCAATCGAGCGCCGATACGGCCATGGAAGCCCAGCTGTGTGTATGGATGATGCAGGCGACCTCGGGCCTGGCTTCGTGAATAGCGCTGTGTATGACGTAGCCCGCACGGTTGACGCCGTAGTTCAGCTCGCCGAAATCCGGCGTGGACAGAACATTGCCTTCAAGGTCGATCTTGATGAGGCTGGAAGCGGTGATTTCCTCGTACAGCATGCCGTAGGGGTTGATCAGAAACGCCTCTTCCTTGCCTGGCACTCGCATCGAGATATGATTCGCCATCATATCGGCCATGCCGTAAAGCTCGACAAGCCGATAACAGGCAGCCAGGTCGATGCGAGCCTGCCACTCTTGCGGTGAACACTTCGATTGCATCGACGCGATTTCCAAACCGCTCATTGCTGTCTCCAGTTTTATGTATCTTGATGGCCCTGTACGGATGCCATTTGCCGAGCGTTGCTTGACGACGCGACAGCCTAGGGGCTTGGGCCTATCTTTAAAGACTAAGATGCTTTGAAATACCGCACTAGTGCACAGAACGGCAATGGGTATTCACGAAACGTGAAGCATAGTCCGATTTCGCCAGAGGCGATGCCCGCAATGACAAGCGAGTCAACACCCTTACGGCTCAGAAGGCTGATCCAGAATCAGTTCCACACGCCGGTTGGTGGCGCGTCCTTGCTCGGTATCGTTGCCGGCCAGCGGCCGGGTATCGGCATAGCCGATGGCCCGCAGGCGCGAACTGTCGATGCCGTTGGCCTCAAGATAGCGGACCACACTGCCGGCGCGAGCACCGGAGAGCTCCCAGTTGGAGGCATAGCGACCGCCGCGCACCGGCACCGAATCGGTGTGGCCTTCCACGGTAATGGCATAGCCGCTGTCCTTGAAGACGGGAACCAGGCGGCGCATGACAGCCAGACCGGCAAGGCTCAGATCCGCCTTGCCGGAACTGTACAGAATCTCGCTGTTGATGCGGAAGCTGATCGATTCCTTGTTCCGTATGATCTGAATATCGTCGCCCAGCTCGGGCAGCACCGGAGCAACCAGGGTCGGCGGCTCGGCCTGCGGCAACACAGCCGCTAGCAAGGGGTCTGCAGCTACGCCGGCCGGCGCTTGCGGTTCGTCGGCCTGAGCCATGACATGCTTGAGAATAGCGTCCGAGTCGGTTTCGCCCAGAACATAGTCCGGCGCGCCCGACAAGAAGCTATCCGCGCCGAGCTCGTCGAGCGAAGCTAACGGTTGCTTTTGAACCGGCGGCGTGGACAGTGGAGCAGGCAAGGCCTCTGGCGGAAGCGCTTCAGGCGCCGCCGCCAGCTCAGCCTGACCAGGAAACAGGCCGTTATGTGCCGGCAACACGCCTGTCGTGACGGGCATGGGCGGACTCTTGGGTACCTGTCCCGACAAAGTCAGCATGGCCACCAGCAACACCAGCAGCAAGGTGATCATGTCCAGGTAGGTCAGCAGCCAGCTCTCGGTTTCTTCCTGCGGTTCCGGCTCTACATACCATTTATTATGAATGGCGGGATTCATGGCGACTTGGCTTGCGCCTGAGCGCGACGTCCGGCATGGTCATTGATTTCGTCTTCGTGCTGATGCATGAAGGAATTCAAGGTTTCACGCATCAGGGCCGGACTGCGCTTTTGACACATCATGGAAACACCCTGCATGATCATATTCATGACGATCATGCGTTGCTCGGTACGCCGCTCCAGCTTGACCGCCACCGGCTTAAGCAACAGATTGGCAAACAAAATGCCGTAAAAAGTCGTCATGAGGGCCAGCGCCATCTGTTGACCTATGGCGGTCATATCGCCATCGCCCAGCAAAAACAACAGGTTTACCAGACCGACCAGCGTGCCGACCATGCCGAAGGCGGGTGCAAACCCCGCCATGGTACGAAACAATTGAGCTTCGGCGCGCTCCTTGGCCCGCAGGCGTGAAATGCGCCACTGAAGCAGATCGACAATATCTTGTTCCGGCGTCATGTCGATAACCAGTTGCACGCCGGTTTTCAGGAAGGGGTTGGAAACATTTTCCAGCGCATTTTCGACCTTGCGTATGTCGGCTTTCATCCATAGGCGGGAAATATTGATCAGGTCGTCGATATCTTGCTCGGTATACATACGCTCGTTGCGCAACACCGTGCCGATCAGCCTGAAAATGCGCAGCACTTCGCTTAATGGATAGCTGATGAACGTTGCCGCCAGCGTACCCAGCACTACGATGCCCAGGCTGGGCAGGTCAACGAATAAAGTCGCGTCTTCGGCCGAGAAGGCGAGTACGGCAGCCAGAAGAAGAACGCTGCCGACGATACCGATCAGAGTGGATGGATTCATAGGGTCGTATTGTACTTGCCTACAAGACAAGATCGAAGCCAGCCAGCGGCCTCCCAGTGATCGTATCCCGGCCCTATCGGGCCGCGCCCAGGCGGGTCATGCCCGCCTGGCATTCACGCTATTTAAGATTGATATCGGCTTTTTTTACGATCTCACCCCAGCGGGCGTGATCCCGTTTCAGGATGGCGGCGAACTCCTCTGGCGTGGAAGTAAGCGTTTCGACGTATTGGGCCTTCACCTGCTGGATCAAGTCCTGGGACGTAAGGGCGTTAACCAGAGCGTCATTCAACTTCTTCTGTATGTCGGCAGGCACGCCTGCAGGCGCAATGATCGCCCACCATAGATCTTCTCCCGCTCCGGCATAGCCTTTTACACCCGCCTCGTCCATGGTGGGAATATCAGGTGCGAACGGACTGCGCTCGGGGCTGGCCACTGCCAGGGCGCGCAACTTGCCGGCCTTG
>DATCYE010000172.1:0-9057 GCA_036570485.1 Pusillimonas sp.
AAGAAGGCGCTGCGGCCTGTAGAGCCCAGCACCCTGGCCGCTTCGATCAGGCTAGCCGCCTGCGTGGCGAACATGACGCGGGTGCTAAGGTAAACATAGGGGTAGAGCACGAAGCCCAGCAAAAATATGGCGCCGGGCAAAGAGCGCAGGTCGGGCAGGCGGAACTGCCGCGGGCTGTCGTAGCCCAATAATTCGCGCAGCACGGTCTGTACCGGCCCGATGGGATGAAGGATATCGAGGTAGGCGAAGGCGACGATATAGGTCGGTACGGCCAGGGGCAGCAGCAGTGCCCAGGATAGCGTGCGGCGACTTGGAAAGTCGTAGGCGGTGATCAGCCAGGCGCTGCCTACGCCAAGGCAGGTAACCAGCACGCCGACGCCCAGCAGCAGCAAAGCGGTATTGCGAAACGCCACCGGCAGAACGAAATTGAGCAGGTGCGTCCAGTGATCCAGCGATCCGTGCAGGGCGTACCAGCACAGCGTGAGCAGCGGAGCGACCACGCACAAGGCGATCAGGAATGCGGCAACGCGCCAGCCCAGGCCGGATTCAAACGAAAAGAGACGACGCGAAAGCAACAGCGGGTTTTCCTGCAAAAATCGAGAAAACGCGGACCCATGGGTCCGCGCTTCTGTGGACGAAACGAGAGGATTAGTTGTTGAAGCCAACTTTATCCACCAGTTCGCTGGCTTGCTTGCGATGCTTGGCGATCTCGGTCAGTGGCAAAGGATCAACCACCAGAGGACCGAAGCTGGCTACGACCGGATCAAGCTTTACACCCTGTTTGACCGGGTACTCGTAGTTGGCATTGGCATACAGGCTTTGCGCTTTGTCGGACACCAGGTATTCAAGCAGCTTGACGGCGTTTTCCTTGTTGGGAGCATGTTTGGCCACCGAAGCGCCGGAAATATTAACATGCGTGCCACGGCTTTTTTCGTCGGCAAAGGTTGGGCGCACGACTTTGATGGCGTCGCCCCATTTGCGGTTGTCGGTGCCGGGTTCAGCGTTTTTCATGCGGCCCACGTAATAGGCGTTGGCAATGCCGATGTCGCAAATACCGCCCAGGATGTCGCGAGCCACGTCGCGGTCGCCGCCGGCCGCCTTACGGCCCAGGTTGCTTTTGACATTGCGCAGCCATGCTTCGGTGGCTTCAGCGCCATTATGGGCGATCATGGCGGCGATGAGCGCCGTGTTGTAGGGGTGCTGGCCCGAACGGATGCAAACCTTGCCTTTCCATTTGGGATCGGCAAAGGCTTCGTAGGTAATGGCGTTGACGTCGAGGTCTTTGGCCACATAAGCCACGCGATCGCGCAGCGACAGGGTGTACCACTGTTTATCGGCGCCACGCAGGTTGGCAGGTATTGCTTCCTGCAAGATTTTCGAATCGATCGGCTGGGTGATGCCGGCCTCGACCAGGTCGAGCAGATTGCCGATATCGACCGTCATGAGTACGTCGGCGGGAGATTTATCGCCTTCGGCCTTGACGCGTTCGATCAGGCCATCCTTTACGAAGACGGTATTCACTTTGATGCTGGTATCTTTCGTGAACTCGTCCAACAAAGGCTGTATCAGCTTCGGTTCGCGGGTTGTATACAGACTGACGTCCGCGGCCAACGCCGTTGTGGATACGGTCGACAGCATGGCTGCTCCGGCCAGTGCGAATGAGCGGAACAAAGGCTTGAGCTCTATTGAGCGCATTGAATATCTCCAGAATGGAAGGGGAAGGAATCTGACGGAATACTAAGAAATCAATTACTATGGATAATAGTAATGATTCTCATATAGTTTGCAAGATAGCAGAGTATTTGGAACTATTCAACTGAATGTCAGCACTGGAAGCCATCTGTACAACGGCTATTGGCTTTTTCAGAACTATGTTTGATCCATCTTAAACAAAAGCGCTTAATGCTCGACCAGTGCCTTGAAATCGCGCAGCACGGCGTAATATCCTTTCAGGCAGGCAGGGTTTTAGCAAGGGTTTTCCCGAGTCGGCTAAAATCAGCCTTTCCGGGTCTCGTGCGAAGCAAGTGGTTTTTGCGGCTTCGCTCTCTTTCACGCTACGGGCAATTACTTTTTTTATATACACATGGCAGCTTTCAATACCGAGCAGGTTCTTAGCGTTCATCACTGGAACGATTCGCTGTTTTCCTTCAAAACCACGCGCGATCCCGCCTTGCGTTTTCATAACGGCCACTTCGTTATGCTGGGATTGGAAGTCAACGGCAAGCCGCTAATGCGCGCCTACAGCATCGCCAGTGCCAATTACGAAGAAAATCTTGAGTTTTTGAGTATCAAGGTGCAAAACGGCCCCCTGACGTCACGTTTGCAGCACCTGAAAGAAGGCGACTCCATCCTGGTCAGCAAGAAGCCCGTGGGTACACTGGTGGCCGATGACCTGAAACCGGGCAAACACCTTTATCTTTTTGCCACGGGTACCGGTCTTGCTCCTTTCATGAGCATTGTCAAAGACCCCGACATCTACGAGCGCTTCGAAAAAATCGTGTTGCTCCACGGCGTGCGCTTCAAGAATGAATTGGCCTATTCGGATTTCATCCAGGATGAATTGCCGAATAACGAATATTTCGGCGATATCGTCCGCGATAAGCTGATTTACTACCCCTGCGTCACGCGCGAGCCGTTCCGCAACGAAGGCCGCATCACTCATGTGGTCGAAACCGGCAAGCTGTTTACCGATATTGGCCTTCCGCCGCTTGATCCGGCGACCGACCGGGCCATGCTGTGCGGCAGCCCGCAGATGCTGTCCGACGTCAGCGCCATGCTCAATACGCGCGGGTTTGTCGTGTCCGCGGGCGTCGGCCAACCCGGCGACTATGTCATTGAACGTGCTTTTGTAGACAAATAAGCTTTTAATTCTAGCTATAGATGATTACACTCTGATAGTTGTTCTTAAATATTTTCAGAGATTCTATTTATGGCCAAGCAAATCATTCATACCGACGCGGCTCCAGCTGCTGTCGGTCCTTATTCGCAGGCTGTTGCCTGCGGTCCCGGAAAAACCGTCTATTTGTCCGGCCAGATCGGCCTGGAGCCAGGAACCGGCGAGCTGGTGTCCGAGAACTTCGAAGGCCAGGTGCGGCAGTCGTTTGCCAACATGCAGGCCGTCATCGAAGCGGCCGGCGGCACGCTCGACAGCATAGTCAAACTGACTCTGTTCCTGACCGACCTTAGCAAGTTCGCCAGTGCCAACGCCATCATGGCCGACATCATTCCTCAGCCTTATCCCGCACGCTCGACCATAGGCGTGGCCAGCCTGCCTAAAGGCGCACAGTTCGAAGTGGAAGCGGTCATCGTCATTTAGTGTGCTGCTTGGTTAATTCAAATGCTCACACGAGCACAAACTAAGCAAACAGTACGCTAGTGGCCATTTCTAGGGCATCTGACAGGAAAATGCACGTATCCGGGCAGCCGTCTGCGGGCAAACCCACGTCGCTGCTTGAGCGCAAGCTGCTGCACCTGGGTTTGCGCGATCCCTCTGATTTCATCGTTCACTTGCCCTTGCGCTACGAAGATGAAACACGCATAACGCCGATCGCAGACATACGCCCAGGCATAGCCGCGCAGGTCGAAGGCGAGGTCGTGCGCAGCGAGGTGCAATTTCGGCCGCGCCGGCAACTGCATGCGGTCATTCGGGACGACACCGGTCAGCTTGTCTTGCGTTGGCTCAATTTTTACCCCAGCCAGCAAAAGCAGGTCGAGGCGGGCAAGTGCGTACGCGTGCGCGGCGAGGTGCGTAGCGGCTTTGGCGGCTACGAAATGGTGCACCCCAAGGTGTCGGTCGCCGGCATGGCGCTATCCAACGCACTGACGCCGGTCTATCCCACCACCGATGGATTGCCTCAGGCCAGTTTGCGCAAGGCTATCGACAAGGCACTGCAACAGGCCGACCTGTCCGACACCTTGCCGTCCGAGATCTGCGAACGCTATGGCCTGATTCCTTTTTCCGAAGCAATCCGGGTATTGCATCACCCCCCGGCAAATGTGTCATACGACGACCTGATCGAGCGCGGTCATCCGGCCTGGGTTCGCATCAAGTTCGACGAATTGCTTGCCCAGCAATTGTCGCTGGCTGCCGCACGGGCTGCACGCCGCAGGCAGCGGGCGGGCGCGCTCGATGGCGGCTCGGGGGAATTGGTCGAGGCTTTGCGAGCCAGCCTGCCCTTTACCCTGACGGCAGCGCAGGACCGCGTCATTGCGGAGATATCCAGCGATCTTGCCCGAAGCTTTCCCATGCATCGTCTGTTGCAGGGAGACGTGGGCAGCGGCAAGACCATTGTGGCCGCCTTTGCGGCGGCGCAAGCAATATCCAGCGGCAGCCAGGTTGCCATCATGGCGCCCACCGAAATTCTGGCCGAACAGCATTATCAAAAACTGTCATCCTGGCTGCAGCCTCTGGGCGTGCAGGTGGCCTGGCTGACCGGCAGCCTGACCGGCAAGGCGCGCAAGGCCGCCATCCAGGCCATCGAGTCGGGCCAGGCGCAGCTTGTGGTGGGCACGCAGGCGCTGATTCAGGACAAGGTTGTATTCGCCAGGCTGGGCCTGACCATACTCGATGAGCAGCATCGCTTCGGCGTTGGGCAGCGGCTGCAACTCAGTCGCAAGGGCGAAGATTCGACGAAGGTTGAAAAGGGCGGACGCGGAGCCGACATTCCACATCAGTTGAACATGAGCGCCACCCCCATACCGCGCACGTTGGCCATGACTTTTTTTGCGGATCTCGACGTTTCGGCCATCGACGAGTTGCAGCCCGGGCGCAGCCCGGTGCTGACCAAGCTTATCGACGACACCCGGCGCGACGAAGTATTGGGCAGCGTGATTGCTGAAGTAAAAAAGGGGCGCCAGGCTTATTGGGTGTGCCCGCTGGTGGAAGAGAGCGAAGCCCTGCAATTGCAGACAGCGGTGGACACGCATGCACGCCTTGTCCAGGCCTTGCCTGGATTGCGGGTGGGCCTGGTGCATGGCAGGTTGCCGGCGGCCGCCAAGCAAGAGGTCATGAATGATTTTCGTGCTGGCCTGATCGATCTGTTGGTGGCGACGACGGTTATCGAGGTTGGCGTCGACGTGCCCAATGCATCGCTGATGATCATCGAGCACGCCGAACGCTTCGGTCTGGCGCAACTGCATCAGTTGCGCGGCCGAGTAGGGCGGGGCAGCCGCCAGTCCATCTGCGTGCTGATGTACCAGTCACCCTTGTCGGCGATTGCACGTCAGCGCTTGCGTGCCATGTACGAAACGTCCGATGGCTTTGAAATCGCCCGCCGCGATCTGGACATGCGCGGGCCCGGAGAATTCCTGGGTACACGGCAATCAGGCCAGGAACTGCTGCGCTTTGCCAGCCTTGAAACGGATGCCCGCATCATCGAGCAGGCCCAGGAGGCGGTGCGCGAATTGCGTGATCGGCATCCGGATCACGCCCAGGCCCATCTACGCCGCTGGATGCGCGATAAACAGGATTACCTGCGCAGCTAGCGCGGTGGACTATTTTTTTCTTGCGAGATATGTAATGACTTTGACCGAACTGAAGTACATCGTAGCGGTTGCCCGTGAAAGGCATTTCGGACGCGCCGCCGAAGCCTGTTTCGTCAGCCAGCCTACTTTGTCCGTCGCCATACGCAAGCTCGAGGACGAGCTGGGTGTGGTGTTGTTCGAGCGGGGCGGCACCGAAGTAGGTATTACGCCCATAGGGCTGCGCGTGGTGGCTCAAGCCCAGCGCGTGCTGGAAGAAAGCGCCAATCTGCGTGAGGTCGCGCGCCAGGGGCATGACCCCTTGGCGGGACCGTTGCGGGTTGGCGTGATACACACCATAGGGCCTTACCTGCTTCCGCGCCTTGTCCCCACGCAGATCGCCGCCACGCCGCAAATGCCCTTGCTGTTGCAAGAGAATTTTACGGTGCGTCTGCTGGAGTTGCTGCGTCAAGGAGAAATCGATTGCGCCATCGTGGCCCTGCCGCTGCCCGATTCAGGTCTGATGGTGCATCCCTTGTACGACGAGCCCTTCCTGGTGGCAGTACCCAAGAATCACGCCTGGGCCAACAAGAAGGAAATCGACTCGGCCAGCCTGAAAGACGAAACCATGCTGTTGCTGGGTGCGGGCCATTGCTTTCGTGATCAGGTGCTGGAAGTTTGCCCCGAGTTGTCGCGGTTTTCTGCGGCCAGCGAAGGCATACAGCGCACATTTGAAGGGTCTTCACTGGAGACTATCAGGCATATGGTGGCAGCGGGAATCGGCGTGACGGTATTGCCGACCAGTTCGCTTTCCATGCCAGGGCTGGAAAACAATTTGCTGACTTACATTCCGTTCAGGAAACCGATACCCGACCGGCGCGTGGTGCTGGTTTGGCGCAAGAGCTTCCCGCGTCCGACCGCTATCCAGGCCTTGATTTCCGCCGTCCGTGCATGCGATTTGCCGGGCGTCGATTACCTGGATCCCATAGTTGTCGATACACCGCAGCCGGCATGATAAAGATCAAGGCGGCGTCATGCAGGCTTCATGGCGGCGTGGTATTCTGATTACGTCATTTGATTCGCAAATTTCTTCAGAGGTGTGTATGGCAAAAGCAAGCAAGCCGGTGAACAAAACAGTCAAGATCAGCGATAAGGGTTTGCCTATCGATATCGGTATTTCCGATAAAGATCGGGCCGCTGTGGCGGTCGAGCTATCCAAAATGCTGGCCGATTCCTACACGCTTTACATGATGACGCACAATTTTCATTGGAACGTCACAGGCCCGCAGTTCAATACACTGCATACCATGTTCATGACGCAGTACACAGAACAGTGGCAGGCGCTGGACAGCATCGCCGAGCGCATCCGCGCCCTGGGTCATTTCGCTCCCGGCACCTATGCCGAGTACGCCCAACTTTCGTCCATTTCCGAGCCCACCTCGGTGCCTACTGCCGAAGAAATGGTGCTGCTGCTGGTTAAAGGTAACGAGGCCGTCGCCAAGACAGCGCGCGCCGCGCTGAAGAAGGCAGACAGCGTCAACGACCAACCCACCGTCGACCTGCTTACGCAGCGGCTGGATATTCACGAGAAAAACGCCTGGATGCTGCGCAGCCTGCTGCAATAGGTTCAAGCGGGCTGAGGGCCGGGGCTAGCCTTTTCGGTGTATGCTTTGCTGCGTACTATCAGGAGGCTATATGAAAATTCGTTTTACTCCCGCAGCAGTTGCCCTCGGCTTGGCCGCCGGTATGTTGATGTCCACCGGCGCGCTGGCCGCCGACACGATCAAAATCGCGATTGCAGGGCCCTTTACCGGCCCGGTTACGCAATATGGTGCGATGGTCAAAGAGGGCGTCGATACCGCAATCGAACAAATCAACGCCAGTGGCGGCGTGCTGGGCAAGCAGCTTGAAGCCGTAACCATCGATGATGCCTGCGAACCCAAGCAGGGGCCGGTTGTTGCCAACCGCGTGGTCAACGACGAAATCCATTATGTGGTCGGGCACGTATGCTCGGGCGCTACCATTGCCGCCACCAGCATCTATAACAACGAAGGCGTGGTCATGGTGACGCCGTCGGCGACATCGCCGGCCGTGACCGACGGCAAGAACTACGACATGATCTTCCGCACCATAGGGCGCGATGATCAGCAAGGCCCTGCCGCGGCCAAGTTCATTATCGAAAAAATCAAACCCAAACTGGTCGCTGTTTTGCACGACAAGCAGTCCTACGGTCAGGGTATTGCCAGTTCGGTAAAAAGCGAACTTGAAAAAGCCGGCGTGAAAGTTGGTCTGTTCGAAGGTATCAACGCGGGCGACAGCGATTATTCGGCTGTGATTACCAAGCTGAAGAGTTCGGGCGCCGATTTTGTGTATTACGGCGGCTATCATCCCGAGATGGGACTTTTGCTGCGCCAAGGCGCCGAGCAGGGCCTTAAAGCTACCTTCATGGGGCCTGAAGGCGTGGGCAACCCCGATATCAACGCCATTGCCGGCGCATCGGTCGAGGGCTTGTTGGTAACGCTGCCGGCCGATTTCACCAAGGACCCGTCGAACGCGGCGATTGTCAAAGCGTTCACTGACAAGAAGCGCGATCCCAGCGGGGCATTCCAACTGACGGCTTATTCCGCCATGACGGCAATTGCCGAGGGTATCAAGGGCGCGGGCGTTGACGATCCGATCAAGGTCGCTGCTTATCTGCACGCGAATTCGGTGGCTACGCCTATCGGGAAGATATCCTGGAACAAGCAGGGCGACCTGAACGATTTCAAGTTCGATGTCTTCACTTGGCACAAGGATGGGTCGAAGTCGGTTTATAAGTAAGCTGATTTTGCACAGTAGCCCTTGACTGGTTTGATAAGGGCCTGGCAGGAACGAAGACCTGTATCGGGATGAACTGCACCCCAAAAGTTGGACACTGATCCAACCTTTGGGGTGTTTTTTATGGCCAAATATAACGGGCGTTTTTATACGGACGTATCTATTTGAGTTCTTGAATCAGGCGGCCCGCCTTTACGGCAAAGGCTTATTGGGGATTGTTCTGGCTGCTTGGCGTTGAGATTATGTTGCCAGGACTGACGGAAGGTGGCCGGCGAGTGTGGCGTGCTGTATCCAGGAAGGGGACCCAATCCAGGCGACTTCATGTTGCATCAGCGGCTTTTTCAGTGGCAGAATGCAAATAACGTCACATGGCTGCCGGGAGTGTCAAGCGACCGCCGGGGGCAACCGCTATTTTAAATTGACAGGGGGGCGCGATGAGAATAATCGTTGAAACGACTGTGGACGCGCCTATCGAGGATGTGTGGCGTGCCTATACGACACCGGACGATATCAAGCAATGGAATGCCGCATCCGACGATTGGCATACGACTGCGGCTACAGTCGATTTACGCCCTGGTGGTGTGTTCTCTTCCCGCATGGAGGCAAAGGACGGCAGCATGGGGTTTGATTTCGCCGGCACTTACACGAAAATCGTGAAGCATGAATTCATCGAGTATTCCTTCGGTGATCGCACAGCGCAGGTCGAATTCGCTAATGGTCCGAAAGGCGTCAACGTGCGCGTAAGCTTCGAGAGCGAGTCCAGCCACTCCATTGAAGAGC
>DATCYE010000173.1:0-2215 GCA_036570485.1 Pusillimonas sp.
ATTCCTGCACGCGGCCACACAGCGGGTGGCCTTGCAAGGGCGCATGCAGCACGTCAACCGCCATGTGTACGCATTCGGTACCGACCTTACCGACCTGAGCAATGCCTTTCGCCTGTCGGATACCGACGCCATGCTGACACGCGCGGGCACGTTGATCGATGATTTTGCCGGCGGCACGCGCCTGGCCACGAGTCTGCGCACGTTGCGGCGCCTGCACGCCCGCCAGCTTGTAGGCAGACGAACCGTCGTGCTGCTGGTTACGGACGGCCTGGACACAGACGAGCCCGCCGCACTGGTTGAGGAACTGCAATGGTTGAAACGGCACGTCAGACGGTTATTATGGCTGAATCCCATGCTGCGATTCGATGGTTACGAACCCACGGCACAGGGGGCTGCCGTACTGCATGCGTATGCCGACGCCATGCTTGCTGTTCATAATGTCAGCCGCCTGCAGGATCTGGCCACCGCCCTGGCACAGTTGGCAAAACAGCCATAGAACGCTATTTGACAAGACGCAATGGAGGCCCCATATGGAAATGCAAGGCTCGCGGTTACTCTCCCTGAAACAAGAGCTGGTCTGGCAAGCGCTGAACGACCCGGACGTGCTGAAGGTTTGCGTGCCCGGTTGCGAAAGCATAGAGGCCACGGACGAGAATGCATACAAACTGATTAGTCAAATCAAGATAGGGCCGGTATCGGCCAAATTCAAAAGCGCGCTGTCCCTGACCGATATCAAAGCCCCCCATAGTTACACCCTGCATTTTGAAGGCAATGGCGGCGCCGCCGGTTTTGGCAAAGGCACCGCGCGGGTCACTCTCAACGCGGACGGAGACCAGACCGAACTGGCCTACCAGGTTCAGGCCACAGTGGGCGGCAAAATCGCTCAGGTTGGCCAGAGGCTCATCGATGGCGTGGCCAAATCCATGTCGGAAAGCTTTTTCAAGCGCTTCGAAGAGGAAATGCTGCGGCGCCACCCGCCGCTGCAGGCCGCTCAGGGGGATGCGGCGCAATTCGATGCGGCGCCCGCCGCATCGATACCCCCGGCCAAAGCCCGTCAGTCCATGCCGGGTTGGGCATGGGGTGTCATTGTGGTTGTCATCATCGTGCTTGGCGCCTGGGCAGCGCAGTCCTGAGGGGTGTATGCTGGGTGTATGTTTTATGAAACGCAATAAAACAGCGGGCTTCATATGGAAAACCTTGATCTCACCGTACTGCGCACGCTGTCTGGCTGGCGCCGGGACGGCCATCCGGCAATACTGGTCACCGTCGTGCGCACATGGGGCTCGTCGCCACGCCCCATAGGCTCCATCATGGCCATGCGCGGCGACGGCATTATCGTCGGGTCGGTATCGGGCGGTTGCATTGAAGACGACCTGATTGCGCGCTATACCGGCCGCGACATTCCCGATGCGCTGCCGCGTCACGGCCCCCCGCAGTTCCTGCAATATGGCCTGACCGCCGACGAGGCCCACCGCTTCGGGTTACCCTGTGGCGGCACACTAGAGGTGATGCTTGAATTCGACCCCGGCGCCGACCTGCTTGCCAAGCTGGTCGCAGCCCTGGATCAAGGCAAGCTGATGCACCGCTGGCTGGACCTGGCTACCGGTCGGGCCGGCATCGAGCCCAGCCAGGTGCCTGCCGACCTGGAATTGAGCGAAACCCGCCTGGTGAACACCTTCGGGCCCGAATACCGCATGCTGATCATCGGTGCCGGACAGATGAGCGAGTATCTGGCCACCATGGCGCAGTTTTGCGGCTTTGACGTCACGGTTTGCGACCCCCGTACCGAGTATGCATCGGTCTGGAATGTGCCAGGGGTTCGTGTGGTCTCCACCATGCCCGACGACACTGTTGCCGACTTCAACCCCGACGCGCGCAGTTGCGTCGTCGCCCTGACCCACGATCCCAAACTGGATGACCTGGCCCTGCTGCAGGCGCTGGAAACCCCGGCTTTCTACATTGGCGCCATAGGCAGCCGGCGCAACAACCATGCACGCCGGCAGCGCATGATCGACTATCTGGATCAAACAGAAGAAACACTGGCCCACCTGCGTGGCCCCGTGGGCATTTACATCGGCAGCAAGACCCCGCCGGAGATCGCCGTCAGCGTCATGGCCGAAATACTGGCCGTGAAGAATGGCGTGCCCCTTCCCCGCGATGCCGATGTCGAGTTCGTCAAGGAAAGCCAGGGCCTTGCCTCGGCGGGCTCCAGTTG
>DATCYE010000174.1:0-3894 GCA_036570485.1 Pusillimonas sp.
GGGCGATACGGTCTTCATGCGCGCCCGCCAGGGCGAATTCGACATCGTGGTGGCCCAATACCATGACCAGGGCCTTATTCCCGTCAAATACCTGGGGGTGGATCAGGGCGTTAATGTAACGGTGGGCCTGCCCTTTGTGCGTACCAGCGTGGACCACGGCACGGCTTTCGACATTGCCGGGCAAGGCATTGCCGACCCAAGCTCCCTGCGCGCCGCATTCGATATGGCGCTGGCCATGACGCCCTAACCCATACCCGAGGTAAAGTTCAGGAAGCGCGTGCTGGCGCCCTGGAAGGTCAGGCGCACGCTGCCGATGGGGCCGTTACGCTGCTTGCCCACGATGATTTCAGCCGTACCCTTATCGGGTGAATCGGGGTTATAGACTTCGTCGCGGTAAATAAACAGAATCAAGTCGGCGTCCTGCTCGATGGCGCCTGATTCGCGCAGGTCGCTCATGACCGGCCGTTTGTTGGGGCGCTGCTCCAGGCTGCGATTAAGCTGCGACAAGGCAATCAGCGGACAGTTCAGCTCTTTGGCCAGACTCTTGAGCGAACGGCTGATTTCCGAAATTTCAGTCGCCCGGTTTTCACCGGACGAATTGCCTGACATCAACTGCATATAGTCGATGATGATCAGGCCCAGCTGCCCGCACTGACGCGCCAGGCGCCGCGCACGGGCACGCACTTCCATAGACGTCAGGGCTGGGGTTTCGTCGATATAGATTTGCGCTTCCTGCACCTGCTGCACGGCGTGCGTCAGCCTGGGCCAATCGTCGGCAGTCAGCTTGCCGGTACGCATGCGATGCTGGTCCAGCATGCCCACCGAACCCACCATACGCATGGCCAACTGCACGGCGCCCATTTCCATGGAGAACACGGCAACCGGCAAGCCCTGCTCAATAGCTACGTGCTCGCCGATATTCATGGAGAACGAGGTCTTGCCCATGGACGGCCGGCCGGCAACAATGACCAGATCGCCCGCCTGAAGACCGGATGTCATGCGATCCAGGTCGCTAAAGCCCGTGGGCACGCCGGTAATGTCGGAATCGCCTTCGCGATGATAAAGCTCGTCGATGCGCTCCACCACCTGAGTCAATAGCGGCTGGATATCCTGGAACCCCGTGGCGCCACGCGCGCCCTCCTGGGCAATCTGGAATACACGCGATTCGGCTTCGTCCAGCAGTTGCCGGGCTTCCTTGCCTTGCGGGTTGAACGCGGCCGCCGAGATTTCGTCGGCCACCGATACCAGCTTGCGCAACATAGAGCGCTCACGCACGATCTCGGCGTAGCGGCGGATATTGGCGGCGGACGGCGTGTTGTGCGCCAGGGCGTTCAGGTAAGCCAGCCCGCCCACGTCGTCGGATTTGGCCGCGCTGGCCAGCGACTCATTGACGGTAACGACATCGGCCGGTCGCGCCAGGCCGATAAGCCGGGTAATGTGTTGCCAGATGATCTTGTGATCGAAACGATAGAAGTCGTCTTCGTTCAGTACGTCGGTAACCCGGTCGAAAGCGGCATTATCCAGCAGCAGGCCGCCCAGCACGGATTGCTCGGCCTCCACTGAATGGGGCGGCACGCGCAAATAATCCAGTTGCGGGTCGCTGCTTTTATTCTTGCTGTCCAAATCGGGCTCCGAACAATCCGGGTGATGAATCCATTGCTAGGTCAAACGTGAAGCCGACAAAGTACACGTTGGTAATATAGGAATGGAATAAATGGAAAAAGCCGGCATGCACCGGCTTTTTCACTAAAGCAGGCACGGCACCTTCCTGGAAAAGGAATGTACCATGCGCGACAAAATGGCTTAGGCCATTTCGCCTTGCACAACAACCGTGATGTCGACCACCACGTCGGCATGCAGCGCGACCTGGATTGGGAACTCGCCCACAGCCTTGATGGCGCCATCGGGCAAGCGCACTTGCGCTTTTTCGATGGTGGTAAAGCCGGCCTTGACCGACGCAGCAGCGATGTCCATGCTGGTGACCGAACCAAACAAGCGGCCGTCTACGCCGGCTTTTTGCAGGATGGTGATGGTCTGACCGGCCAGTTTTTCGCCGACAGCTTGTGCGGCGGCCAGCTTCTCGGCCTGAACTTTTTCGAGTTCGGCGCGGCGCGCTTCGAATTCTTTCAGGGCGGTTTCGGTCGCACGACGGGCGATTTTTTGGGGAATCAGGTAATTGCGGGCATAGCCGTCGCGCACGCGAACGACCTCACCAAGATTACCCAGATTGACGACTTTTTCGAGCAGAATAACTTGCATGACGATAGGCCCCGGATTAGTTATGGTTATCGGTGTAAGGCAACAGGGCCAGGAAGCGGGAGCGCTTGATAGCGGTGTCCAACTGGCGCTGGTAATGTGCCTTGGTGCCGGTTAGGCGGGCAGGAATGATCTTGCCGTTTTCCTGGATGAAGTCACGCAGGGTGTCCAGGTCTTTGTAATCGATCTCGTCAACATTGGCGGCTGTGAAACGGCAGAACTTGCGGCGTTTGAACAGCGGATTTTGTTGCGTGAACTTGCGTTTTTCCTTGCTTTTCTTGAAGTAAGCCATGATGTGCCTCTTTAATGCCCGGAACAGGTCCGGACTGTATATTCCATGCGCTTGGCGCTTTATGCGCCCGCGCGGTGATTTGCCATGAATTCCTGCTATACAACGGCTGTCGCGCCGCCGGCAAAAACCCGTTTCGCTTGCTGTATGTGCAGCACCAGTTTGTTTGAGCCTTTGCGTGCCGGGGCCAGAAACCCCTGTATCGACAAAAGCGCACCCAAAGGGGTGTCGACCAACAACAAGGCGATGTCTCCCAGAGCCACAGCTGAAAGTACCATTTCGATCCGGCGTGCATGGCCGGCTTCCTGGACTTCCGATTCGTGATTCAAAACCATTTCAACTGCCGGCAAACCTGCCGGGGTATACCTTAAAGGCTGAACTTCAAGAGTCGTGGCCGTAAGGGCTAGCTGATTCACGTTGCTGCTCGGGACACAGGCCCTTATTCCGACTGCGTGGCGGGGGTCGTTGGCGCGCTGGTTTCGGCGCTGGCCTTACGAGCCTCTTCGCGCTCGACCGACTTCATCATGATGGATGGAGCGGTTTGAGCTTTCTTGGTTTTGATGACCAAGTGGCGCAAGATGGCGTCGTTGTAACGGAACGAATGCTCGAGTTCGTCAAGCACGGTCTGGCCGCACTCGATGTTGAAGCAAACGTAATGGGCCTTTACCAGCTTCTGGATAGGGTAAGCCAATTGACGGCGGCCCCAGTCTTCCAGGCGATGAACCTGTCCACCATTGCTGGTAACGACAGCTTGATAGCGTTCGATCATGGCGGGCACTTGCTCGCTTTGATCGGGATGCACGATAAACACTACTTCGTAGTGACGCATAAACAACTCCTTGTGGATATCTTTTGGCGCTAGGCCCAAATTACCCTACAAGCAAAGATAATTTGCAGGGTAAATAAATAAAGCCGTAACGCCAAAAGGGTCAGCCCGCCAGCATCAAAAATAGATGCAGGTCGAGCAAGAAACCAACCATAATAGCATTTTTGGATGCTGGCGGCAATGGCGATCTGCTGGGGCTGGGCTAGAGGTGGGGCCATATCCCAAGATATCGAGATTGGCGTGTACTGATGCAGCTACGCCGGTGGTTTTCGGTGACGCCGTCGAGGTGGCGGGCGCCAGGCCTTGCTCCTCGTGACCGGTTCGGCGCCTGCGCGCCGAACATCGCTTCGCCTTGTTCGTCCGCACATGCGTGCTCCCTTCACCAGCGGCTCGCTCGGTCCCGAAAGTCGCCGCAGCCCGGCCCCGCCACCTCGACGGCTGCATCGGGGAAATGCGTAGCGTCGTTGGGGCGATCTGTGTGCTTGGATATCTGTGCTGGCTTGTGCCTGCATCCTCCATCATG
>DATCYE010000175.1:0-2223 GCA_036570485.1 Pusillimonas sp.
ATCCTGCTTCTGAAAACCGCTGTTCATGACGCCCACGTAGATACCGTCGACATCTTTACCGGTAATGCCGGCATGCTCGAGCGCACCGCCCGATACCCGGGCCATCAGGGTTTCGGTATCGGGTTCGATGAGTTTCCCGAACGGGATGTGCGACCACCCCACAATCACTGCTTTCTTTGCCATGACAAATGTCCTTGAAAAAAATTCTCTGCTTCTTGTGCCGCTATGCAAACGCGCGGGGCGGCTCGTGCGTCCCGATATATCTTTCCAGCCCGTCGGCCTCTTTCCGGAGCAACTGATACAAATGAGCCTCGCGCTCCGGATTCATGCGGCTCTCGACCGTTGCAATGCTCAACGCGCCGATAACCTCGCCAGCCGGGCTGCGTATGGCCACCCCGATCCCCCAGGAACCCGGCAGCACCATTCCCGGATTGACCGAATAACCTTTCTTGCGCCCCTGTCTAACCAGGTCCATCAGGATGTCGCGCGTGTAGCGCGGATAGATGCGCGAAATATCGGGCATGTTCTGATCCAGACAATACGCGACCTCGGCATCGCCCAGCGCGGCGAGCATGGCCTGGCTGCCGCCGCCCACGCCCAGCGGATGCCTGTCGCCGGCCAGCAAGACCCGCGACTTCAACGGGAAACTGCCCTCTTCCCTAAGCAGGCAAAGAGCGTAGACGTCTTGGCGAATGGAAAAAAAAGCGGCGTCGCCTGTTTCGTGCGCCAGGCGGGACACCGGCGAGGCGGCGATTTTGTGCCAGCCGAAACGGTCGGAGGCAACCAGGCCGAGCGCATGGCATTCGGCCCCCACGACATACCGGCGGGTCTGGTCGTGCTGTTGCACCAGCCCTTCGCTGATCAGGGCATTCGTCAGGCGATGCACCGTGGATTTGATCAGGCCGGTCTGCTTGCAGATTACGGAGAGCCCGACACCGTCGTTGCGGCTGCGGGCGATACAGCGCAGCACCTTTATTGCGCGGTGAATGGCCTGCGTGCCAGACACCCGGGTTAACGGGAATGGCGAAGCGGGTGATGCTGGACGTGGTTCCATACTATGGACCTACCATTCAAATAATATTGTCTTCCTGGGCACAATTCTACGGCTACTCCGCATATTGTCAACGTATTGAAAATTTTTTCTTCTATTTATTGTTCCACAAGATAGAATTTGAGGATACAATAAATTCGTTATTTAATGGCGGTATGGTAATTTCGCCATTTGATACATCGTCGTGCCGAACCGGCAGACCCAACCAACAAATAGATCAATCCATGATCAAGGAGACAAGCAACATGAAGGTATCCCGTCGTTCATTCATGCTTTCGACCGCCGGCACAGTAGGTGCCGCCATGGTTGCATCGCCGTTCCAGTCGGCGCTCGCAGCCAAAACATTCCGCTACAAATACGCCAACAACCTGCCGCCGTCGCACCCGATGAACAAGCGCGCCAAGGAAATGGCGAAAAAGATCGAGGAAGAAACCGACGGCCGGTTCAAGCTGCAAATCTTCCCCAGCAGCCAGCTTGGTTCCGATACCGAAACACTTAACCAGTTGCGCTCGGGGGCAGTCGAATTCTTCACCCTGTCGGGCCTGATCCTGTCGACATTGGTGCCGGCCGCGGCCATCAGCGGCATCGGTTTCGCCTTCCCGGACTACGACACCGTATGGAAATCGATGGACGGCAAGCTCGGCGCATACATACGCGGCGAAATCGAGAAAAGCGGCCTGGTCGTCATGGACAAGATCTGGGACAACGGTTTCCGCGAAGTCACCACCAGCACAAAACCCATTACCTCGCCCGACGACTTCCACGACCTGAAAATCCGCGTACCGGTCAGCCCGCTGTGGACCTCCATGTTCAAGGCCCTGAAAGCCGCCCCCACCAGCATTAACTTCAACGAAGTTTATTCGGCGCTGCAAACCAAGGTGGTCGACGCACAGGAAAATCCGCTGGCCATCATCCAGACAGCCAAGCTCTACGAAGTACAAACATATTGCTCCCTGACCAACCACATGTGGGACGGCTTCTGGTTCCTGGGCAACAAGGCTGCCTGGGATCGCCTGCCGAAAGACATCCAGACCGTGGTGGCCAGGCACATCAACGAGGCCGGCATGAACGAGCGCAACGACGTGCATGCGCTGAACGACGAACTGCAGAAGAAACTGACCGAAGAAGGCATGCAGTTCAATACGCCGGATGTCGCCCCCATCCGCGCCCAG
>DATCYE010000176.1:0-8092 GCA_036570485.1 Pusillimonas sp.
CACGTGCGACTGTGGATCGATTTTCCCGAAAGCATAACGCGACGGGATCCATTGCTGATCAACTATCGATTCGCTGGTAAGTTTCATTTTCGACTCCTGGGTTTTAGCCTAACGTTACTCTGGCGAACTTGCGTTTGCCTACCTGTACGACGTAGCTGCCTGCGTCAAGTTGCAACGACTTGTCTTCGACGCGCTCGCCGTCTATGCGCACGCCACCCTGTTCGACGTTGCGCTGGGCTTCCGAACCCGATACCGCCAACCCCGCCTCGCGCAATATCTTGAGAATTCCGAGCGGCGCCGGCCCAATGTTGACTTCGGGCATTTCATCGGGGATGACACCGTCGCGAAAACGCGCCTGGAACCGCAGCAATGCCTCGTCGGCCGCCTGCCGGGAATGAAACCTGGCCACAATTTCCCGGGCCAGCTCGATCTTGGCGTCGCGCGGGTTGCCGCCATCGCGAATCTGTTGCTGCAACGACGAAATGTCGTCGAGCGAGCGAAAGGACAGCAATTCGAAATAGCGCCACATCAATGTATCGGAAATGGACATGAGTTTGCCGAACATGGAGTCCGGCGCTTCCGATATTCCGATGTAGTTACCCTTGGATTTCGACATCTTGTCGACGCCATCGGTTCCCTCGAGCAAAGGCATGGTCAGGATGCATTGGGGTTCCTGCCCATATTCTTTTTGCAGTTCGCGCCCTACCAGCAGGTTGAACTTCTGATCGGTGCCGCCAAGCTCGAGATCGGCCTTGAGCGCCACCGAATCGTAGCCCTGCATCAACGGATACAAAAACTCGTGCACGGAGATTGGAACGCCCCCTTTGAACCGCCGCGTGAAATCTTCGCGCTCCATCATGCGCGCCACGGTATAGCGCGACGCAAGCTGAATCATGCCGCGCGCGCCCAGGGGGTCGGACCATTCGGAGTTATACCGGATTTCAGTCCGGGCCGGATCGAGCACCATGCTGGCCTGCGCATAATAGGTTTGCGCATTGGAATGTATTTGCTCGGCGGTCAGCGGCGGGCGCGTGACGTTGCGCCCGCTGGGATCACCGATCATGGAGGTGAAATCGCCAATCAGAAAAATAACCTGGTGGCCCAGATCTTGCAGTTGACGCATTTTATTGAGTACAACGGTATGCCCCAGATGAATGTCGGGCGCGGTGGGGTCGAGCCCCAGCTTGATGCGCAGCGCGGTGCCCGTAGCCCGGCTGCGGGCAAGCTTGCGGGCAAACTCGGCCTCGACCAGCAATTCGTCGCAACCACGCTTGGCGATACGCAGATCCGCTTCAATTTCGGGTGTTACAGAGGCATCTGGAGAAATCATATCGAACGGCTATAGAAGAAAAAATGGAAGAAAAACGTAAAAAAACTCGAAAAACGACGCTCAATGCGCTAGGATAGCGTGCAAAAGCGGTTCTGCACAGCTTGAAAACAGCTATCGGTTCGCGGGCCGCACCCCCATCTTAACAAAGCGTTGCACCCGAATCAGAAGCCTTCACAGCAGTTTCGGATGAACACGCTTGTATCTGCAACAATCGAGAATATCGACCTACCAGGCCTTAGCTTATGTCCAAGACAGGGAAAACAGGTTCTCCCTTTGCATCAGGCAACCGCGACGCGGTCCGTCGCCACCCCCCCTTCGTCAGAACCGGTTTAACCTTCGCCGCTCTTGGGCTGTTCGTGACAGCCGCCGCGCTGGCCGTTGTCAAACCCAGCAGCCACGACGAGCTCCCCGAGCTATACCAGGCGAGCCAGGCGCTGGCGCTGCCAGACCCGTTTCCAGAACCGCTGAACCATTTTTCATCGCCATTCGTACACCAGACCCGTATCCGCAGGGGCGATACGCTGGCCGCGCTGCTGTCCCGCCTTAATGTCCACGAGCAGGGCTTGATGCGTTTTCTGATACAAGACAAAGACGCGCGCTCCATCTACAAGCTTTACCCCGGCCGAACCATCGAAGCGGGGCTCAACAACGACGGCTCCATGGCATGGCTGCGCTACGACCATACTCCCGGCAGCGCCAAGGGCGATAGCTACGTATCGAAGTGGCTCGAAATCAAGCCCGACGGACAGGGCGGCTACACCGCGGCGGAGCGCACCGCTGCCGCCGACACGCAAATACGCGTCGCCGAGGGCGAAATCGAGAGCTCGCTGTTTGGCGCAACCGACAAAGCCGATATTCCCGACGCCGTCACCTTGCAAATGGCCAACATTCTTGGCAGCAAAGTCGATTTTATAAAAGATCTGCGCAAAGGCGACCGCTTTCAGGTCATCTACCAGACATACTCGCACAATGGCAAATACATAGGCGCCGGGCGCGTGCTGGCGGTGGAATTCATCAATCGCGACCACACCTACGACGCAGTCTGGTTCCAGCCCAAAAAAGGGACGGGCGGCTACTACGATTTCAGCGGACGCAGCCTCAAGGGCGCATTTCTGCGCAACTCGATCAAGTTCACTCGCATCAGTTCCAAGTTCGGCATGCGGCTGCACCCCTTGCACGGCAAATGGATAAAACACGAGGGCGTAGACTACGCCGCCCCCAAGGGCACCCCAATTCACGCAACGGCCAGCGGCACGGTCAAATACATTGGCCGGCAACGCGGCTACGGCAATATTATCGTTTTGCGCCACCCGCATCACTACTCCACCGCCTACGCCCATCAAAGCCGGTTTGCCAAAGGCCTCAAGAAAGGCGACAAGGTCACGCAAGGCGAGATAATAGGCTATGTGGGCGCCACGGGCTGGGCCACCGGCCCGCATCTGCACTACGAATTCCGCATCAACAACCAGGCGGTCAACCCCCTGTCCGTGAAACTGCCCGTGGCTTTCAAGCTCGACAGCAAACAACTGGCCGCATTCGAACAGTCGGCGGACTACTACAAAGCACAAATCAAGATGCTGGCCGACCTGCAGGACGATCGCATCCAGTTGGCCAGCCGCTAACACCATCGACGGCATGGCCACCTTCTATGCGGGCCTGATGTCCGGAACCAGCACAGACGGCATCGACGGCGTGCTGGCCGATTTTTCGCGCCCAGACCACCCTGAAATCGTCGCCCAGACCTCGATTGCCATGCCGTCCGCCCTGAGGCTGGAATTCCTGGCGCTGAACTCGCCCGGAGCCAACGAGTTGGTCCGGGCGGCGATCGCCGCAAACACCCTGGCCCGGCTTTACGCCGAAGCGACTGCCCGGCTGCTCAAGCAAAGCGGGCTCAAGGCGAGCGACGTAGCGGCTATCGGCGCCCACGGGCAAACCGTCAGGCACGCGCCGCAAGACGGCTATTCAATCCAGTTGAACGCGCCCGCCCTGCTTGCCGAACTATCGGGAATCGACGTCATTGCCGACTTTCGGTCGCGCGACATCGCGGCCGGTGGCCAAGGGGCGCCGCTGGTACCGGCATTCCACCAGGCTTTGTTCCTTTGCGATTATCCGCGCGCCGTCCTCAATCTGGGGGGTATCGCCAACATAACGCTGATACACCCGTACGACCCTGTACGCGGCTTCGATACCGGGCCCGCCAACGTGTTGCTTGACTTATGGTGCCACGAGAAAACCGGCGCGGCCTACGATGCCGAGGGGCAATGGGCGGCCACGGGAACTGTGGCGCAGCCGTTGCTCGATGCCCTGATTGCCAGCGAGCCCTGGTTCGCGCTGCCTCCGCCCAAATCGACGGGGCGCGATCTGTTTAACCAGGCGTGGCTGGAACAACGCCTGGCGGCGCACGCCGACAAAGATTTGGGCGACAACGATATACAGGCCACGCTGCAAGGCCTGACGGCGCAAACCGTGGCCGACGCCGTAGAACGGTATGCACCCGACACAAAAGAGGTCTTGGCATGCGGCGGCGGCGCGCTCAATGACAACCTGGTGGGCGATCTGGAACAACGGCTTGCACGTCCCGTAATCCGGACGTCCCGGCTGGGCGTGCCGGAGCAGATGGTCGAAGCGCTGGCCTTTGCGTGGCTGGCCTGGACACATGATCTGGGTCAGTCGGCCGGCCTGCCCAGCGTCACCGGTGCGCGTCACGCCAGTATTCTGGGCGCCCGCTACCCCGCCTGAAAGCCGGCCCGACGGGCCGATGACCGCACAGGGCTGGAATCAGGCAGAAAAAGACGAGCCGCAGCCGCAGGTTGAAACGGCGTTGGGGTTGCGAATAACGAATTGCGCCCCTTCCAGATCATCTTTGTAGTCGATCTCGGCGCCTACCAGGTATTGAAAGCTCAATGGGTCGATCAGCAATTTGACCCCATCCTTGTCGACGGTCGTGTCATCGTCGTTGACGGTTTCGTCGAAGGTAAAGCCATACTGAAAGCCCGAACAGCCCCCGCCCTGTACGAAAACCCGCAGGTTCAGCCCGGGGCTGTTTTCTTCGGCCAACAGATCTTTGACCTTGGCGACAGCCGCGTCGGTAAAAGCCAACGGCGGCGGTGGCGCCTGCAGGTCGACAGTTTCAGTCAAGGTATTCATGAAAAACTCCATGGCGGTTGCGCAACCGCCAAATAAAAACCGCATGACGCAAACAGGGTTGCCTACGACACTTTGACGGTTCGCGACACGCGGACCGTATCGCCCTGCAGCACACTCAGTGTAACCGTATCGGGAGTGAAGCCTTCGGGCAATGCCAGTTCCCCCTCGCGGCGCTGGAACTGGTCGAAACTCAACGCCAACCGGCCTGAATCAGCCTGTGCGGCTGAATCGTCCTGTGCGCCGGAGGCGGCGGCGATTTGCTCCGGCACAAGTGATATTTTAACCGTTTTACCATGCTCGCGGCCCTGGGCCTCAAACTGCAGCACCCCTTTGAACGGGGCGTCGTCCGTTGCATTTCGGCTAAGCAGCACCTTATACGTCAGGATGCCTTGTTGTTGGCGCACATCGAATGCGCGAATGTTTATGGACCCACGGGGGCCGGGCGGAAATAGTTGATGGAAAAATGCCAGTTGATCGTGAGCCTGCCCCAATTGCTTCTGAAGCGTTCCGAGAGAAGCCTCCAGACCCTTGCGGGTGCTTTGCTCCACGGCAAGCCGCCCCTGGGCGGTATCCAGGGCGGCCTGCAGGCGCGCCGTATCGGCCTGGGCCTGGGCAACCGTGTTGTCGAACTGTTTTTTAAGCTGGTCGTAACGCGCCTGGAGCTGGTCGTTGAGCAAGAACCGGGCTACGGCGAACCCGGCCGCCACGCCCAGCACCAAAACCAGAAGAATGATTCTCCAGAGAGCCGAGCCCCGACTTTTAAAAGCCTTGCGCGGCGCCTTGGAGGCGATAAATGTTCGGGCCGATTGATTCATACGTGACAATGCCTACCGGCGAAGCCGGCGCTTGGCACCTCCGCGCAAAGGGCGGTCAGGGCAATACCGCGACATGCGCCAGCCCGGCTTGCTCCGGCAGGCCAAACATGATGTTCATATTCTGCACCGCCTGGCCCGCCGCGCCTTTGACCAGGTTGTCCTGGACCACCAAAATGACCAGATGATCGCTGTCCGCGGGGCGATGGACCGCGATTCTAAGATAATTGGATGCGCGCACGGACCGGGTTTCGGGCATGCTGCCGGCCGGCATTACATCAATAAACGCCTCGTTTGCATAGCGCTGTTCGAACAGCGCCTGAAAATCGGTGTCGCGCGCCTCGGGCAGCAGCGGCGCGTAAATCGTTGAAAACATCCCGCGAATCATGGGAACCAAATGCGGCACGAACAACACGCCCACTTCGGAGCCGGTCAAGCCATTGAGCTGCTCGGATATTTCAGCATGGTGGCGGTGGCCTTTTACGGCATACGCCTTGAAATTATCGCCGGCCTCGGAATACAGATTACCGACCGTGGCCTTGCGCCCGGCACCGGAAGTACCCGACTTGCAATCGGCGATTATATGCGCCGTATCGATCAGGTGACGGCCTTGTTCGATCAGCGGCAGCAAACCCAGGATGACCGTGGTGGGATAGCAGCCCGGATTGCCCACCACCCGTGCCTTGGCGATCTGGTCGCGGTTGAGTTCGGCCAGGCCGTACACCGACTCGGCCAGGACATCGGGGCAGGCATGGGGCAGCTTGTACCATTTTTCGAAGGCCTGCGTGTCTTGCAGGCGAAAATCGGCGGCAAGATCGACAATGCGCACATCGTGATCGAGCAGCTCGCGGGCCTGGCTCATGGCCACACCATGAGGCGTTGCAAAAAAAACGACATCGCATGAGGCCAGCGCCGCCTCGTCGGGAGTCTGGTAGCGCAAATCGACCAGTCCCCGCAGATTGGGAAACATTTCGGCCACCGGCATGCCATCTTCAGAGCGCGAAGTGATCGCCGTAAGCTCGACATGCGGGTGCACCGACAAAAGGCGCAAGAGTTCGACCCCGGTATACCCCGTGCCGCCCACGATGCCGACTTTAATGCGAGAAGAAGCAGCCACACTCATGATGATTTCCAGAAAAAGTCGTACTTGACCGATAAATACCAGGCATTATTATGCGACAACTACGCCAGTCGTGCTGACGCCAATGCGACAAAACGGCTCCGCGACATTGCGATAGGCCCGTAACCGCAAAGAAAAATGCCAACAGCCCCGGCATATGCCGGGGCTGTTGGCATTGCGCAAGACGCGGGCAGCGCCTTGCATTTGAAGCAAATTAGCGCTTGCTGAACTGTTTGCGGCGACGCGCCTTGTGGAAGCCGACTTTTTTACGTTCGACTTCGCGGGCATCGCGGGTAACCAGGCCGGCCTGCTTGAGCGGCGACTTCAGTGTTTCGTCGTAGTCGATCAACGCACGGGTGATACCGTGGCGCACCGCGCCAGCCTGGCCGCTTTCGCCGCCGCCGTGGACGTTGATATGAAAATCGAACGACTCGAGATGACCTGTGAGATCCAGGGGTTGACGCACAATCATGCGTCCGGTTTCGCGGGCAAAGTATTCGTCGACGGGCTTGCCGTTGACAACGATTTTGCCCGAGCCTTTTTTCAGGAACACCCGGGCCACCGACGTTTTGCGGCGACCTGTTCCGTAATTCCAATTACCGATCATGACCTTTCCTTAGAATTCCAGCGGTTTGGGCTGCTGAGCAGAATGGGGATGCTCGGCGCCGGCATAAACCTTGAGCTTCTTGGCCATGGCATAGCCCAACGGACCTTTCGGCAGCATTCCCTTGACTGCCTTTTGCAGGGCACGGCCGGGAAAACGCTGCTGCAGCTTCTCGAAATTGGTTTCGGTGATACCGCCAGGGTAGCCCGAATGCCGGTAATATTTTTTGTCCTGGGACTTATTGCCGGTCACGACAATTTCGGCCGCATTGATAATGACGATATAGTCGCCTGTGTCAACGTGGGGCGTGAATTCTGGCTTGTGCTTGCCGCGCAAACGGCGTGCGACTTCGCTGGCCACACGACCGAGGACTTTGCCCTTGGCGTCAATCACGTACCAGTCACGTTTGACTTCATGCGGCTTGGCCACAAAGGTCTTCATGATGGTTCCTGAAAATAAAAAAGTGAAATTTTCACCGACCTAAGCGTTATACCCGCCCGCCCGTGTCGGCCAAAAATAAATAAAAGGTCTGCTATGTTAGCACATATGGCCGCCGGCTGAGAAACCAAAAACCATTGTCCAATGGCAAAGGAGTCTGAGCAGGGTTTTCGGGGTCGATCATTGCAAGATGGTGGTCGACATGGATACGGCGCGCCCCGCGCCGGGAACGCGATGGCGGCAGCCAGACAAGCAAAAGGGCCGCGAACGGCCCTTTTGCTTGTCTGGCTGCGAGAAAATACGAAGAATCAGCCTTTTTTCTGGTGCGCCAGCGCAAAGCCCATGTAGTTGTCGAATGAGCCTTCGGCCACCCGGAACCAGGGTACGACATTGTCGCGAAAGCCCATGTAGTTATCGTAGACCTTCTTGAACAGCGCATTCTTGGCGCTGAATTCGGCGTAAACGGTATTGGCCGCCTTGAACGACGCATCCATGACTTCACGCGGGAATGCCCTGAGTTCGGCGCCGCCCGCGATCAGCCGGCGCAGCGCCGCCGGGTTGTGCGCATCGTAATCGCTTAGCAGTTGATCGCCCGCATAACGGCTGGCGATTTCCAGCAGGGCCTGGTAGTTCTTGGGCAG
>DATCYE010000177.1:0-1893 GCA_036570485.1 Pusillimonas sp.
TCCTGGGTAAACACCCCAACCCCATTCCCATTGGGGTTGCGATTCACAAACGCAATGGCTTCTTCGAGCGTATCGGCATTCACGACATCAAGCACCGGGCCGAAGACTTCTTCGTCGTAAATGCTCATGCCCGCTTTGACATCGCCAAAAATGGTCGGCCCCACAAAGTTGCCATTTTCGTAGCCCGGCACGTTTACATCGCGCCCGTCAAGCAGCAATGCGGCACCTTCCTGAACGCCTTTTTCGATCAGCCCTTCCACGCGCTTCCTGGCCCCGGGAGATACCAATGGACCCAGATCGGCTTCGCGGTCGGTACCTACGTTGACTTTCAGTTTTTTGGCGCGCTCGACCAGATCGGGCACCCAGCTTTGCGCCTCGCCCACGAACACGGCAACCGAGGTGGCCATGCAACGCTGGCCCGCCGCACCGAATGCCGCGCCGAGCAACTGGTTAAGCGCGGCTTCCCGATCGGCATCGGGCATGATGACGCAATGGTTCTTGGCCCCCATGCCCGCCTGGCAGCGTTTGCCCTGGCCAGTGGCCCGGCGATAGATTTCGGTACCCACATGGGTGGAGCCGATAAACGAAATCGCCTTGATATCGGGGTGGTCGCACAGCCCATTGGCAATGTCCGGCCCGCCGTGAATCACATTGAGCACGCCGGGCGGCAAACCGGCTTCCTGCGCCAGTTGAGCCAGCAGCAGCGATGACCGGGGGTCTTGTTCGGACGGCTTGAGCACAAACGTATTGCCCGCCGTAACCGCCATGGGGAACATCCAGGCGGGTAGCATGATGGGGAAATTGAACGCCGTGATGCCCGCGCACACGCCCAGCGGTTGGGAAATGGTATAGACATCGATGCCCCTGGCCGCGTTCTCGGCGTATTCGCCCAATTGCAGCGACCCCATCGAGCAGGTGTGTTCAATGGCTTCCAGCGCGCGGCCAACCTCGCCCTCGGCGTCCGGCAAGGTCTTGCCGTGCTCGAGGCTGACCAGTTCGGCGATTTTTCCTGTGTTCTCGCGCACCAGCGACTGCAGGTTGAGCATGACACGCGTACGCGCCGCCTGGCTGGTGTTGCGCCACGTCTGGAAGGCCTCTTTGGCGTTGGATACCGCCAGCGCAAGTTCTTCTTTCGTGGCAAAAGGCACTTTTGCGACCACTTCCTGCGTCGCGGGGTTGATGACGTCGCGCCAATCGGTGGTCTTCGATTGCACAAGTTCCCCGCCTATCAGCAGCGGGACGCGTGGCACATCACTCATGAAAATCTCCTTGAAATAGGTATTAACGCAAAACAGCGGGTTATTTTTTAAGCAGCGGGCACGTGGATTCCGACAACGGCATGAACGCGTCCTTTGCGGGGATCGTCGCGATCAGTTTGGACATATCCCACTGCCCCTTGGATTCAGCGGGCGTCTTGGCCCGATATAAGTACATATCATGGATCACGCGCCCATTGGGCTCAATGGAGGCATGGTGCATAATCGGATCGACAATAGGCAGTTTGCGCATTTCGGCCGCCACGACTTTGCCGTCCGTGGAACCCGATGCGGCAACCGCCTGCAGATAGTGTAGAACACTTGAATAAACCCCGGCCTGCACCATGGTGGGCTTGCGGTCTTTATAGGCTTTGGCGAAACGCGCCGACCATTTGCGCGTGGCGTCGTCATAGTCCCAGTAAAAGCCATCGACGTAGGTCAGCCCCTGGGCGTCCTTGACGCCCATGCCGTGCAGGTCCGATGAAAACACCAGCAGGGCCACCAGCTTCTGTCCGCCCTTGACTATCCCGAATTCACGCGCCTGCTTGACCGCGTTGACCACGTCCTGGCCAGCGTTGGCCAGGGCAACCACCTGGGCTCCGGAGCCCTGCGCCTTGAGCAGATACGAGGCGAAATC
>DATCYE010000178.1:0-7403 GCA_036570485.1 Pusillimonas sp.
GCCTAGCTCTTTTGCGCTTTTCACGCCCAGGCTCTTGCTGACCATGATGCCCTGGCTATCGTAATAGTTGATGCCGGCGCTCATTAGACCCAAGGTGGTGTCGCGCGTCATGGTGGCTGTGGTGTTGCGGGTCAGGACATCGATTTCGCCGGACTGCAGTGCGGTGAAGCGCTGCTGCGTTGTGACCGGCGTGGTTTTGAATTTGGTGGCGTCACCGAACACCATGGCGGCAATGCCTCGGCAAACGTCTACGTCGATGCCGGTCCATTGGCCTTTGCTATCGGCAATGGAAAAGCCAGGCAGGCCCGTATGCACGCCGCACTGTACAAAACCTTTTTTCTTGACGGCATCGTATGTTTCGCCGGCGTGAGAGGCAGCAGCGATAAAAAACAGCGAGGCTCCCAGAGCAGCCGCTTTGATAAGTTTCATGATGTGTCCCTTCCGTATCGATGCGAGTTGATGAACACGGCATACAATCTCAATTGAGCCGTTAGGTGTCGAATCGTAGCTGCTGCCCAGCATTTAAAAAATGGGGGATATCCCTTGAGACACTATCAGTAACAATCAGGAAAATCTCCTCGATCTCTTATCATTGAGCCATCAACTTTATTGTCGCTATGATCGAATTCCAGCATGTCTTTAAATCATATGGGCGCGGGCGGAATATCCTGGCCGATATCAATTTTCGCGTCGAGCCGGGCGAATTCGTATTTGTCTCGGGCCCTTCGGGCGCCGGCAAGTCGACGCTGCTCAAGCTCATCGGCGGGCTCGAGCCCCCCAGTCGTGGGTCGGTTCACGTCAATGGCCACCGCATCGACAAAATGCCCGGGCGGGCACGCCCTTATCTGCGGCGCGCCGTGGGCGTCATACTGCAAGACACCCATCTGCTGTACGACCGCAATGCCATCAATAACGTCTTGCTGCCCCTGGCTGTCGTAGGGCTTGAAACCCGTCAGGCCGGTACCCGCGCACGCGCCGCCATGGAAAAAGTCGGTTTGTCGGGCAAGGAAGACCTGACCCCCATCGAAATGTCGGGCGGCGAGCAGCAGCGGCTAGCCATTGCCCGCGCCATCGTCAATCGGCCGACCATACTTATCGCCGACGAGCCTACCGCCAACCTGGACGAAGAAAGCGCGCGCAAGATCATGGAGGTCTTTCGCGATTTCAACCGCGTCGGCGTCACTACCCTTATTGCCTCGCATGATCGGGCGCTGATGGCCTCTTACGCATCGCGCACCTTGCGCATCGATGCAGGCCGCTTTTCCGACACCCAAGGAGTCACCCCATGAAGCGCTGGCTGCGACAACACCGCTACGCATTGCTGGTTGCCGTGCGCCGCCTTCTGGCGCAACCGTTTTCATCACTGTCCAATATTCTGGTCATCGGCCTGAGCCTGGCCATTCCCATCATCGCGGCCTCGATATTGGTTTCGGCTCAGCCGGTCGTCAGGCAAATACCGGTATCGCCTGAACTAACCATATTCCTGAATCCAAGCGCCAGCGCAGACCAGGCCATGCAATTAGCCGATCAGTTGCGCAAACAGCATGACCGTGAAATCGCCAGCGCCAAAGTAATCACGCGCGCGCAGGCGCTGGCAAGCCTGAAGGCCAACCCATCCTGGAGCGACGCGCTGGCCGTCCTGCCCAACAATCCCCTGCCCGACGCCATCGTCGTCACCCTACGCGACTCGCCCGAACTGGCCCTGCATGCGAATACGCTGGCACAACAATGGCGTGCCCTGGAGCAGGTCGACTCGGTACAGTTGGATAGCGACTGGGTCAGGCGTCTTGAGGCCATACTGCGCTTTGTACGCATAGGTCTGGGCTTGCTCGCAGCCGGCGTTGCACTGGTGGTGTTGGCCACCGTGTTCAATACGGTGCGCATGCAGGCTCTTACACAACGCGAAGAGATAGGCGTCGCACGCCTGGTGGGTGCCACCGAATCGTTTGTGCGGCGGCCCTTCTTGTATCTGGGAGCACTTACCGGCATGGTGGCCAGCGTCGTGGCCCTTATCTTGGCCGCCCTGGCCCTGTATCCCTTGAACGCGGCGCTGATGCGTCTGGCCAGCAGCTACGGAGCCCACGTGACACTACAGTTGCCCGATGCCCTGAGCTTGTTGCTGGCTTCTGTGCTGGTGGCGATACTTGCAGCCCTGTCGGCCCGCTGGTCGGTTACGCGCAACACCCGATTCTGATGTTGTTGAATACAGCCCCCCTATTGCACGTATTCGCCGGTGCCGTGGTCGACTGGCAGAAACAACATGGCCGCCATCGCCTGCCCTGGCAGGGCACCCGTGATCCCTACCGGATCTGGCTGTCGGAAATCATGTTGCAGCAAACCCAGGTGGCCACGGTCATCGGCTACTACGAACGCTTCCTGTCGCGTTTTCCGGACCTTGCCACCCTGGCTGCGGCCAGCCAGGAAGAGGTCATGCCTTATTGGGCCGGACTGGGCTATTACGCCAGGGCGCGTAACCTGCACCGTTGCGCCCAGACGCTATGCCAGGATTGGGGCGGGGCCTTTCCCAAGACATCGGCCGAAATCGCCACCCTTCCCGGCATAGGCCGCTCGACCGCCGCAGCCATAGCCGCCTTCTCCTATGGCGAACGCTGCCCCATCATGGATGGCAATGTAAAGCGTGTCTTTACCCGTTATTTCGGCATAGAAGGCATCACCAGCGAACGGGCCACCGAGCAATTGCTCTGGCAGACCGCCGAAGCCGCCCTGGCCGGCGCCGCTCAGCCGCCCGATATGGCGGCCTATACGCAAGGCTTGATGGATCTAGGCTCGCAATGCTGCACCCGCAGCCGGCCCGATTGTGGGCGTTGTCCGCTACGGGCCAACTGCTACGCCTTTGCGCATGCCCGCCAGAACGAACTGCCGACGCCGCGCAAAAAGAAAGTCAGCCCCGAGCGCCAGTGCAAAATGCTTATCCTGGCCTCGGCGGGCGCCATATTGCTAGAGCAGCGCCCCGCGCCCGGCATCTGGGGCGGCCTCTGGAGTCTGCCCCAATACGACGACGACCAGGCGCTGGCAGCCGCCTGCGCCAATTGGGGGCAAAGTCGCGCAGCGGCGCAGAAAATGGCTGGCCTGATGCACGTGTTTTCGCACTTCAAGCTGCATATAGAGCCCTGGTATTTGCAGGCCGGCGCCCCCATCGCCGCCGAGCCCGCCCCCCGGCAGGCCTGGATACCGGTGGCCGATCTATCCACCACCGCCCTGCCGGCGCCCGTGAAGAAGATATTGACCGGACTGTTCCCCGCCGGCGGGAATACTCCTTTGCCAGATCAAGCGTGAACGCGAAGGCGAAGCGCAGGCATTACTCTTGCAAGGCAAGCGCAACTGACAAAGTGCACGTTTGATATGGAAAAGGGATTATTGCCTGACGGGGCGGTAATGACTAATGCTCATGAGTATCCCGCAAGCTATCCCCAAGGTCAGCAGCGCCGTGCCACCATAACTCATGAACGGCAGCGGCACACCCACGACAGGCAGCACGCCGGTTACCATGCCGACGTTCACGAAGACATAGACAAAGAACATCATTGCCATCGCGCCGGCCAACAGGCGGCCGAATTGCGTATGCGCCCGCGCGGCTATGGCCAGGCCGCGGAAGATCAGCAAGGCATACAGTACCAACAGCATCACTCCGCCGTATAGCCCAAACTCTTCGGCATACACCGCAAAAATGAAATCGGTCGTGCGCTCGGGGATGAAATCCAGGTGCGCCTGCGTACCCATCATATAGCCCTTGCCGTAGATTCCGCCCGAGCCCACAGTAATCATCGACTGTATGGTGTGAAAGCCTTTACCCAGCGGATCAGTACTGGGATCAAGCAAGGTGCAGACCCGATATTTTTGGTATTCGTGCAGCACGACCCAGTCGACATCGGGCTGACAGATATCGGTTTCGTAATACACCAGAGTCCCAATGGCGACGACCACGACTATCGCTATCGGCACCAGTAGCCTGAACGACAGCCCGCCGAAATAGATCACGCAAAAGCCCGACGCAAAAACCAGCAGGGCCGTGCCCAGGTCGGGCTGCATCACGATCAGCGCAAACGGAACCGCCAACAGTGTGCCGGCCACTAAAAAATCCAGTACCCGCAAGCTGCCCTGATTCCGGTGGAAGTACCAGGCCAGCATCATGGGTACCGAAATTTTCAGCATTTCAGATGGCTGGATGCGCACCACGCCAAGATCGAGCCAACGCGTGGCGCCCTTGCTGGTTTCACCGAAAAATTCCACGCCCAGAAGCAGGATGATGCCCAGCGCATAAAAATAAGGCGCCAGCCGCATCAACAAGGGCGGCGGCACCATCGCCACGGCCCACATGAAGATAAAGGCGATCAGGAAATTACGGGACTGATCGGCGAAACGCCAGTCGGTGCCGCCGACAGCGGAATGCATGACCGTCATGCCCAATATCGTCATCAATACCAGCAACATCAGCAAAGGCCAGTCGAAGGCGGTCACTGCCCGGATTACCCACTGGATAATGCGTTTCATTGGACACCTCTCGAAGGTAGCTGCTGGCCGGACCCTGCAACCGGCGACTCGTGATCGTTGTCGCTGTCGGGTTCGTCTTCATCGGCAGTGGGCAGGTCTTCGGGACGGGCTATGGCGTCCTGCGACTCGCCGCTGGCCCCTTCTTCTTCATTGCTGGAAGGAGTATCGGCCGCCAGCCTGCTGGACGCGGTATCCGCCCCATTCACTCGACCCGCCCGCGTGGGTGAAAGCCAATAATCGAACACCTTGCGTGCAATGGGCGCCGCCACGGTTGCGCCCCAACCGCCGTTCTCGACAATCAGCGCCACCGCGATCTTGGGATCGTCTACCGGCGCATAGGCCATGAACAGAGCGTGATCGCGCAAGCGCTCGTCAATGGCGCTGGCCTTGTACTTGGCTCCTTTAAGGCTGTAGACCTGCGCAGTGCCGGTCTTGCCCGCAGCCTGATATGGGGCGCCCGCAAACGAGCGCCGGGCCGTGCCCGAGCGCATGACGTCGGCCATGGCATTGCGGATTACCGCCAGATTTTCGGGCTTTAAAGGGATGGTGTAGGACGGCTTGGTGACCGTACGCACCTTCTTGCCGGTCTGGGAATTTTCGACCTGGCTGACCAGATGCGGCTTCATATAGGTGCCGTTATTGGCCAACACCGCTGTCGCCTGGGCAAGCTGTAGCAAAGTGAAGGCGTTATAGCCCTGCCCGACCGCGACCGAAACCGTTTCGCCCGCATACCAGCGCTGCTGCGACGGCTTTTTATAAGCCTTGCGCTTCCACTCGGTTGACGGCAACACGCCGCGCCGCTCGCCATCCAGATCGATGCCGGTAATCTGTCCGAATCCGAACTGCTTGCTGAAATCGTGCAGGGCATTGACCCCGATTTCGGGGCCCAGAGAGAAAAAATAAGTATCGGAAGACACCACAATGGCCCGATGCATATCGGTGGGGCCGTATGCGGCACCGCCCGCGTTGCGGAAACGCTGACCGCCGAACTCGAAATAGCCAGGGTCGGAAATACGCTGAGTGGCCGTGCGCTTGCCCAGCTCCAGAGCGGCCAGCCCAACGAACGGCTTATAAGTGGAACCGATGGGATACGTACCGTACAAGGGTCGGTTGATCAGGGGGTGATCGGGCGACTCGTTAAGCTTGCGCCAGTTTTCCACATCGATGCCGTCGATGAAAAGATTGGGGTCAAACGAAGGCGCCGACACAAAGGCCAGCACATCACCCGTCTTGGGCTCGATAGCCACCAAAGCGCCCCGGCGGCCCTGGAACTGCTCTTCGGCCACCTTCTGCAAATTTATGTCCAGCGACAGGATCAGGTCAGAACCCGGTACCGGATCGATGCGGCTAAGCGTACGCACAGGGCGGCCCGTGGCCGTTACCTCGACCTCTTCGATTCCGGTGCGTCCATGCAGTGCCTCTTCCCAGGTTTTCTCTATACCTTTTCTACCGATGACGTTGCTGCCTCGGTAATTGCCCGAGCGGCCTTCCTCTTCCAGACGTGTGACGTCTTTTTCCGATATCCGCCCCACATACCCCAGCACATGCGCGGCCGACTCGCCTTCCGGATACTCGCGCACCCATCGCGCGCTGAGCTCGACGCCGGGAAACTTGAAGGCATGCGCAGCAAACCATGATGCTTCGGTATCGTTTAAATTATTGCGCAATAGAACTGGGCTATAGCGGCCGCTCTGGTTCAGATTCTGCATAAAGCGGCGACGATCGGAAGGGCTTAAGTACACCAATTGGCCCAGATCATCGAGCAGGTCCTCGATGCTGCGCTCTACACCGGCACGCACAACCGACAAGGTGTAATCGCGATAATTCTTTGCCAGTACCACGCCGTTCCGGTCCAGGATTTCGCCTCGGCGCGGCGGTATGGGCACCACCGCGATGCGGTTCTGGTCGGCGCGGGCCGACAGGCCGTCATAGCGGACCACCTGCAAATACCAAAGACGGCCGACCAGTCCCATGAAACACAGCGTGGCCAGCACACCGGCCACCACCACCCGCACGAGCATGCGTCGCTTTTGATGATGGGTGGTTTTCTTGAACTCGAACATCCTACACCGCGCCGGCGTCGGCCTCATCGAGCCGACGTTGCGGCAAATGCAGCACGATATCGGCCAGCGGCCACAACGCCACCGTAAACAACGATGACCACAGCCAACCCCAGCCAGCCCATTCGCCCGAGAGCCAGGCCGATATGAACTGGGTGATCGCTTCGGCAAACACGAATATAGGCAGCAGGTGTATGGCCTGCACGATGGCATTGAAACGCAACAGGCGCCTACGCAGCACTATCGTGCCGTAAGCCACCAAGGTATACGTAAGTGCCTGTCCGCCCAGCAGGGCAGCGTCGTGCACATCCATGAAAAGCCCAAACACGAAAGCGGTCAACATGGTCACGCGCTGCGACTCGTTCAGGCACCAGAAGGCAACGACCAACAACAGCAAGTCGGGGGCCGGCTGCCACAAGCGCCAGGGCAAAAGCGAGATCATCCAGATCAAAATCAGGGTGAACCAGATGAAAAACAGGCCTGACGGCCGCTTGAAGGGCGACGTGTCGATGGGTTGCAGCGCGCTCAGGCCCGAGCGCGTCGGCGCCGCTATCTGGGGACTATTGTCCGGTTTGCGCAGCATGGGGTGCGGCCTCCGTGGATTCCGAGGTCGAGATATCGACCCGCAAGACCAGAAAATGGCGGTGCCGTTCGGGGTGCGACAAAGGCGTGGCAACCGCCTGCGCAAAGCCCGATGCGACATCCCGCTCTACACGGTCAACCATGGCGACCGACAGGCCGGCCGGAAACAAGCCGCCGATTCCGCTGGTGATCAGGGTATCGCCCGGCGCCAGATCCACATCGGCTGTCAGGTAGCGAACTTCGACCTTG
>DATCYE010000179.1:0-19864 GCA_036570485.1 Pusillimonas sp.
TCGAGCGCGTGCTCGGCGTCGATGAACGCGCAAGTGCCGCCGATTTTTTGCATTTCGGCAATGACCTGCAGGGTAAGCGTGGTTTTACCCGACGATTCGGGACCATAAATTTCAACGACGCGACCACGCGGCAGGCCACCAACGCCCAAGGCGACATCAAGCCCCAGAGAGCCGGTGGAAACGACCTGGATGTCGTGTTCGACCGTGTCGTCTCCGTAGCGCATGACCGAGCCCTTGCCAAATTGCTTTTCAATTTGGGATAAGGCGGCGGCCAGCGCTTTGCTGCGTTCGCCGGCGGCTTTGCTGTTCTTGTCGTCCATGTAGGAATCCTTGGCTGATAACGGTAATTAATAAAAGCGCGCTAAGGCGCCTATTGGATGAAAGAGATTATTGCATCAAATTATACTGTATAAATAAACAGATATCCAGGAATACATCGTAATCCCTGACTATCGCCTTAACGGTGTACATGTCAGAATAGGTTTTCCTAAGACAAACTCGGTCGAAACCACTCAACATGCGCATTCTTATCGCCGAGGACGACAGTATTCTTGCCGATGGACTTTCCCGTTCGCTACGTTACGACGGTTACGTGGTCGATGTCGTTAACGACGGCTCCAGCGCCGACTCGGCCTTGCAATTGCAAAGCTTCGATTTGCTGATTCTGGATCTTGATCTTCCTCAAATGCATGGCTTGGCGGTGCTGCGCCATCTGCGCCAGCGCCATATTCCCCTGCCTGTGCTTATTTTAACGGCGGCCGATACCGTCGAGCAGCGCGTCAAAGGGCTGGACCTTGGCGCCGACGACTACATGGCTAAGCCTTTTGCGCTGACCGAGCTCGAGGCCCGCGTACGCGCCCTGACCCGGCGTAGCGCCGGCGCGGGCACCACGCAGCTAAGGTACAAGCGGCTCAGTTTCGACCTGAACGGGCGCACGGCGCGTATCGACGGCAATCCGCTAGAGCTGTCCGCACGCGAAACCAACCTGCTGGAAATTTTTCTATCGCGCTGTGGCCGCATGATCAGCAAGAATCAGTTCGTAGATCTGCTTTGCGAGTGGGGTGAAGAAGTCACCCCCAATGCCATCGAAGTCTATATTCATCGCCTGCGCAAAAAAATCGAACCCAGTGGCGCCAAGATCGTCACCGTGCGAGGCCTGGGCTATTGCCTGGAACCGGAAAACCACAACGACTCCATGGTCGCGTGAACTCGCCGGAGTTCTTGCCTCAATGCTGATCGATCCGCAGGTCCTGAAGGAAACCGACACTCCATCCACTGAAGGCAAAGCCTTCCTGGGGCTATTCAAGCGCAAGAAGAACAACCGGGCGCTGCTGAACAAGATCATGGTGTGGATGTTCGGCCCGCTGTTCCTGCTATGGACCATCGGCCTGGTCATTACCTATTTCATTGCACAAAACATTGCCAACGCCCCATACGACCGAACGCTGGCCGACCATTTACGCTTGCTCAAACAAGAGGTGGAGCAACAAAAAAGCCTGGAAGGCATTCAGCTTTCCACTTCGGTCATTACCATTTTGCAGGGCGATCCCTCACGCCTGATACGCTGGGAAATCCGCGATGCAAATGGCAACTCCATGGATGGCAACGGCAATATCCCGCTGCCCGAGAACTGGACCTACGAAGAAGACAGGATACGTTTTCGCAACGAAACCTACGATGGCCACAGCGTGCGGGTGGCCTATATCTGGGGCGGACGCGATATGAGCGGCCTGCCCTTCCTGACCATCGTGGCCCAGTCCAATGAAATGCGCGCCACCTTGCAGCAGGAAATTCTTACCGGGATGCTTACCCCGCAGCTTATCGTCCTGCCGCTGGCCGCCCTGCTGGCGGGACTGGGGCTGACCCAGGGCCTTGAGCCTCTTAGCTTGCTGCAAGAGCGCATACGATCGAGACGCGCAAACGATATGTCGCCAATCAGCGCCGACCTTGCGCCGGCAGAGATCGTGCCGCTGATTGCGGCCATGAACAGCTTGCTGATACGCTTGGCCGCCACCAGCGAAACGCAGCGACGATTCGTCGCCAACGCCGCACATCAACTGAAAACACCTTTGGCCGGCATGCGCACCCAGGCCGAACTGGCCATGCGCGAGCAATCCCCCGAAAAAATGAACGAAAGCCTGCAGCAACTGGTGTTGGGCTCCCAAAGGGCGACACGACTGGTCAATCAACTGCTCTCTCTGGCGCGCGCGGAAAGCGCCGAGAACCCCACCTTACGCCTGTCCGACGATATTGATCTGAACATACTGGCCGAACAGCAGACGCTAGGCTGGGTAGACGAGGCGCTTAAAAAGAATATAGACCTGGGCTTTGAGCGCGCTCCGACATCCATGTACGTTTCAGGCGACCACCTCATGCTGGCCGAGCTGCTGAACAATCTGATCGAGAACTCCTTGCTGTACACCCCGGTATCCGGGTGGATCACGATACGCGTGGGCGGCGATGCCTTGTCGGCCTATATCGAAGTAGAAGATTCAGGCCCCGGCATATCCGACGAAGACCGTGAACGGGTCTTCGACCGCTTTTTCCGGGTTTTGGGCGGCAATACCGACGGCAGCGGCCTGGGCCTGTCCATCGTCAAGGAAATCGCCGATCAGCACAATGCCAGCGTCACCTTCATGCCCACCGGCAATCGCAACGGCAAGCCAGGAGGAACATGTTTGCGCATTACCTTCCACCGCCACAAGACCACCACCATTCTGCCCGCGTAATGGCCTGGTACGCCCACAGGAGACAAAGATGAACACAATGCCAGGGGACACGCCGCCCGGTGTCGAATACGTGGGGGCGCCGGCGGCGACAGACAGGCCAATGACCCCCGAAGAACGGCGGGTTATTTTCGCATCGTCGCTCGGCACCGTTTTTGAATGGTATGACTTCTATCTGTATGGATCGCTGGCGGCCATTATCGCGGCGCACTTCTTTTCGGGCGTCAATCCCACGGCCGGCTTTATCTTCGCCTTGCTGGCGTTTGCCGCGGGCTTCGCGGTCCGGCCTTTCGGAGCCTTGGTCTTTGGCCGCCTCGGCGACATGGTGGGCCGCAAATACACCTTCCTGATCACCATCCTGATCATGGGCCTGTCCACCTTTCTGGTCGGAGTGCTGCCTTCGTACTCATCCATAGGCATGGCCGCACCGGTCATTCTGATCGTCTTGCGCCTGCTGCAAGGTCTGGCGCTTGGCGGCGAATACGGCGGCGCCGCGACCTATGTAGCCGAACATGCCCCTCAGAACCGACGCGGTTTCCATACCGGCTGGATTCAGACCACCGCCACCATGGGGCTATTCCTGTCCCTGCTGGTCATACTGGGCATACGTAGCTCGCTAAGCGAAGAGGCCTTCATGGATTGGGGCTGGCGCATTCCCTTCCTGATTTCGGTGGTACTGCTGGGTATCTCGGTCTGGATACGAATGCGTTTGAATGAGTCGCCCGCCTTCCGAAAAATGAAGGCGGAAGGCACCGGATCAAAGGCGCCCATCAAGGAGTCCTTTGGGCGATGGAGCAACCTGAAGATCGTGCTGCTGGCCCTTTTCGGGCTGAGCGCCGGACAGGCTGTGGTCTGGTACACCGGCCAGTTCTACGCCTTGTTCTTCCTGACCAAAACCCTGGCCATCGAAGCCAATACCGCCAATATCATGATTGCGATGGCCATGCTGCTGGGCACGCCATTTTTCGTCATCTTCGGCGCCTTGTCCGACCGCATCGGCCGCAAGCCCATCATCATGGCGGGCTGCCTGATTGCCGCTCTGGCCTACTTCCCCGTCTTCAAGGGGATCACGCATTTTGCCAATCCGGCGCTGGAAAAAGCGCAGGCCACCGCGCCCGTCACCGTGATTGCCGATCCGGCCACCTGCTCCTTCCAGTTCAACCCGGTAGGCGTGTCTTCCTTCACCAGCTCTTGCGACATTCTTAAGGCCTTCATGGCCAGCAACGCAGTGAACTACAACAACCAGGCAGCGCCCGCCGGAAGCGTGGCCAAAGCCCGTATTGGCCAGGATGAGTTCGTATCGTTCGAAGGCCAGAACCTGAACAAGGTCGACTTTGCACGCAGGTCGACCGAACTTAAAAAATCGCTGACCGATGCCATTCGCGGCCATGGCTATCCCGCCAAGGCCGACCCTTCGCAGATCAACTACATCATGGTGGTGTTGCTGCTGACCTTTCTGGTTTTGTTGGTGACCATGGTCTACGGGCCGATAGCCGCAATGCTGGTCGAAATGTTCCCGACCCGCATACGCTACACATCCATGAGCCTGCCCTATCACATCGGCAATGGCTGGTTCGGAGGCTTTCTCCCGCCAGTCGCGTTTGCCATCGTGGCGGCAACGGGCAACATCTACGACGGCTTGTGGTATCCCGTGGCCATCGCCACCATCACCCTGATCATCGGCACGCTGTTCGTCAAAGAAACCAAGGGAAATGACATCAATGCTTAAGGGTCGGCCAGGGGAATTCATTTCAGGCTAACGTCAGGCTAAATCATTAGAATTCAATGCATAGAAGGGGCTGCCTATTCGTTGTCGAACGTCTGATCCCCCGGTTTTACAGCAAAGCCGCCTCTTTTATCACCTGTGTTGCGCCCCCGCGAGCCTTTTTAGCGCAACACTGTGTGCTCCCCTGATGGCCCACTGCCCTGGCAGCTCGGGCCATTTTTTTTATGCCCCACACCAGTTCTGTCCAATCCACTCCATGCATGCATCATGGAAACTGGCCCGAAGCCTGTCTGAAAGGCCGTCACGCAAATGGGCTTACAATCAGCGCTCATCATTTTTCGGCTGCCGGCCCGCTCACCGGGCTTGCCGGCAACCCTGCTATTAAAGAAGACATCAAGCATATGTGGTTCAAGAATCTCAGGATATTTCGTCTCTCCCCAACGTGGTCATGCACCGTGGATACGCTGGAAGCAGCCCTTGAAAAGCAGGCCTTTCAGCCTAGTGGAAGCCGGGACATGCAAAGCCTGGGATGGATCGCGCCCCGCGAAGACAGCGGTCTGGTCTACGCGCTTGACGGCCAGTATCTGCTTAGCTTGCGCGCCGACAAGAAACTGCTGCCCACGACTGTCATCAACCAGGTCGCCAAGGCCCGCGCGCAAGACATGGAAGAGCAGCAAGGCTTCAAGCCCGGCCGCAAACAGATGAAAGAAATCAAAGAGCTGGTCACCGACGAGCTGCTGCCCAAGGCATTCAGCGTCTATCGCGATACCCGCGTCTGGATCGATACACGTAATCACTGGGTAGTGATCGACGCCGCCGCAGCGGCCAAGAGCGATGAAGTGCTGGGCATGCTGGCCAAAGCCATCGATTCATTTCCGATTTCACCGCTGTACGTGGAAGAGTCGCCCGCCGCCGCTATGACCAACTGGCTGATCAGCGACGAGCCGCCTTCCAATTTCTCCATAGACCAGGACACCGAGCTGCGTTCGACCAGCGACAGCGGCGCGGCAGTACGCTATGTGCGGCAAAGCATAGAAATCGACGATGTGCGCAAGCATGTGCAGGCAGGCAAGCAATGCACCCGCCTGGCCATGACCTGGGCCGACCGCGTCTCGTTCGTGCTGACCGAAGGCCTGGACGTGAAACGTGTCACCCCTCTGGATGTGCTCAAGGAAGGCCAGGATGCGTCCTCGCACAACGAAGCCGAGCAATTCGATTCGGACTTCACCCTGATGAGCGGCGAGCTCTCGCGCCTGATCGCCGGTCTGGTCGAAGCCCTGGGCGGCGAACGCAAGCAATAGTCTTGAACTCAAGCGGGAGCTGCGGTCGATCCGCGTAAAGAGCCCGCCTACAAGCCGCCCACGCCTTATCGGCCAGTGCGGCTTGTGCCTTTAGCCTTTTAGCGTTGCCGGGCTTTAATCCATGCCATGGAAAATGCTGTCGTCGGGTCCGACATGCGAAGGCGGGCTCCAGGTGACATCGCGCAGCGAATGCTGCACCAGGCTTTCCACCCCCAGCAGCACAGCAAAGATAGCCATGCGCACTGGAATACCGTTATCGGTCTGGCGGAATATGGCCAGACGCGAATCGTGGTTCAGGTCCACGCTAAGATCGTTCGCGCCCTCGCGGCTATCGCGCGGCAAGGGGTGCATAACAATCACGTCGGGGCCGCAGCACTTATCGATGATGGCTTTGTTGACCTGGAAATCGGGCCGGTAGCCTTCCAGTTCTTCGGCCGCGAAGCGTTCCTTTTGCACGCGCGTGGCGTAGATGACATCCGCGCCGGGCAGGCCCTCTTCCAGAGAGTTGGTTTGCTCGATGACATGACCACGAGTGCTGACCGCGTCAAGCAAGTATTCGGGCATTTCCAAGCCGCGCGGCGAAATCAGCGTGAACTTCAGGCCCCGATACAAAGCCAGCAATTTAATCAAGGAATGCACCGTCCGGCCATACTTCAGGTCGCCGGCCAGAACAATGTGCGCGCCGTCCAGCAATTTACCCAGGCGCGAAAACTCAGTCAGTATGGTGTACAAATCAAGCAAGGCTTGGCTAGGGTGTTCGCCGGGCCCGTCGCCGCCATTGACCACGGGAATATTGGTCGCGGCCGCGAACTCGGCCACCGAGCCTTTTTCCGGATGCCGAATGACCATGGCGTCGACATAGCCGCTCATGACACGGCTGGTGTCATAAATGGATTCGCCCTTGGCCATGGACGAAAAGGTAAAGCCGGTGGTGTCGCAAACCGATCCGCCCAGTCGGCAGAACGCCGCCCCGAAGCTTACGCGCGTACGTGTACTGGCCTCGAAGAACAGATTGCCCAACACGGCCCCTTCGAGCACACGCGACACCTTCTGACGCCGTGCTATCGGCTGCATCTGGTCGGCAACACGAAAGAGCTCTTCCACCGACTCGCGGGAAAACTGGTCTACGGACAATAGTTGATGCTTGCCCTCGGCGGCGATCCGGTTACGTAATGGCCCGGACTGTGCGCTTTGCGCATACTTTTGCAGCAAACCTTCATTTTCGACGATTTCCGTCACAAAACGATTGACCACCTCGGGCATGGCACGGAATTCCTGCGAACCTTCGGGTAGCAGCCAGGTGTCGAGCGCGCGCCGTTTCACCCCTATGCGCCCGGCGAAAACATCGCGTGTCAGATTCAGGCGACGCATGGCATCGCGAAGAAACACTTGCTGTGAGACGGTCATGGTCGGCATCCTAAATAATATGTACGCAAAGCGTATATTTTATTTTGCCCCACAAGAAATGACGAGCATTTATTGCGGGATGGCGACAAAATACAACGCCGCCTTGTCCGGAAGACTAACTTAATACGACCAGGCAGCCAGGCTTTGCGTAAACCAGCAGCCCGCAATAAACGTCAGCAAACTCAGGCTATATGCCACCAGAGTACAAAACAGCGGCACCCAGTGACTGCGGCGCGTCCGGCCTGTGGCCAATTGATGCAGCAAGCTGCTTTGCACCGGAAAAGACCACAATAGCCCCAGTGCCGCCAACGCCAGCCCCGCCAGGAAGGCGGCCAACGGGAAGCGCAGCCACTGCGGATCCAGATCGATCTGGACAAAACCCAGCGACCAAAACAAAAGTACCAGCACCCCCAGCCCATTGATCCAGGCCAAAAACTTGAAGCCCAGCGTAAAGCCGCCCGCTAGCGCCTGCACGGCCTGAAACCGGCCGGATTGATCGATGTCCATAGTTTCCTGTCAGGCAAAAAAACGGCACCCGCATGGTGCCGTTTCGAGTTTCAAGCATATGCGCACGGTGAAAATTCCGATCGCTATTGGGTCGGGCTTGTGCTTGGCGCGGGAGTCGAGCTGGACGGCGTGGATGCGGGCGCCTCTGTCGCAGGAACACCGGCAATCGCGCGAGCCGCCGCCATGGCGTTTTCTTCGGTGCCTACCGCAAAAATAAGATGCCCGCCGCCAACCGGTGTTGTATAGCCCGGCGCCGCCAGCATGGTGCGCCCCACTACCAGCGCCAGCCGCATATTAGGATTTTTGGTGGTGGTATCGATGACTTTTTGCTTCCCGTTTTCGTTAAGCTCTAGTGCAAGCAGGCCTTCGCCCTGCTTGCTGGCGCCAGCCTGGACGCCGCTAAGGTCGGCGCGCGTGATCACGGGTTGTGGGTTCACATACAGAGTACCCGACTGTATGGCTACCGAAGTCCAGCCGGCCTGCAAAGTCGTATTGGCCAAATATACGGCTACCGGTGCGCCCTGCCCCTGAGCCTGGATAGTTGTTTCGGCTTGAGCGGCGGAAGTCTGGGGTTCGGCCTGAGAGGACGATGTCGCCCCCTTCTTGCCCGGAACCGTCTGGCAGGCAGCCAGCAACAACAAACTGACGGGTACAAGAATACGGCCTAGTACGCGAGTCGCTTTCATTAATACTTCCCCCAAAACGAGTTTATAAGCTATGAAAAGTTTAACAGTTCGCTCAATGAAGTGACGTCAATATCTGTCAATTTGTTTGAACACGTGCGCAGCCTCATGACGGCTCATCGGGGCACTGCGCCTCGTACCTCAACCCACACTTCGTCAAGGATACCCTCATTTGAATCGAGCAACTCTATGCGATGCTTGCCCGGCTGTGGCGCCCAGGGCAGCTCGCCCCCCTGCCCCAGCACGGTGCCGTCAACACGCCACACTAGCCCGGCAGCCGCAGCGGAAGCCACATTGGCGGCACGCAACCAACTACGTTGCCGGTCCGCCGGAATATCCGGATCGAGCGCAAATATCACGCCATCGGCAGGCGCAGCAATACGCGCATCACTATCGTCCTGGGGTAAAAACGCTTGTGCCAACTGCACGCGCTGGATCACGGTATCGCCCACAAACACCTCCTGGCGCGGCGGCTCAAGGTCACCATCGAACACCACATCGGCCTGCACGACTTGCACGGGCCTGGCCGCCTGAACGCTGGACCTGCTGCGATGCAGATAAGCCATGACATCATGCCACACCGGCCCCGCGCCGGACACGCCCGAGACATCGCGCATGCTGGCACCCCCGCTATTTCCCACCCAGACGCCCACGGTGTAATCCTGCGACCAGCCTATACACCAGTTATCGCGCATGTCCTTGCTGGTGCCGGTCTTTACAGCCGTCCAGAACGGCGTCGACAAAGGGCTGTCCAAGCCAAAGGTGCGCGCGCGCGCCTGCCGGTCGGACAACACGTCGCCGACGATCCAGGCTGCTTCGGCCGACATGACGCGTTGCGGCGCGATATCCTCAATGCCCTGGACCCGGCCGGGCGCATCAAGCAGGTATCGCGCCGGCGAATACAAGCCACCGGCGGCGAAGGCGCGATAGGCATTGGTCAAAGATAAAAGCGTGACGTCGGCACTGCCCAGCGCAAGACTGTAGCCATAGAAGTCTCCGCTCTGGTCCAAAGGCAAGCCCAATTCGACCAGGCGCCGGGCGAAGGCATCGGGTGAAATCATCAACAGAACCCGTAGCGCCGGAATGTTCAGCGATGAGGCCAGCGCTGTGCGTGCACTAACCCACCCTGAAAACCGCTTGTCGTAGTTCTGTGGAATGTACAAGCCATTTCCGGTGGGAATATCCAGCGGGCTATCGTTAAGCAAGGACGCCATGGTCAGGCGTTGCTGCTCCAGCGCCTGGGCATACAGAAAGGGCTTAAGCGTGGAGCCGGCCTGGCGCAAAGCGCGCACATGATCCACCTGCGCAGCGGCTGATAGATGGCCCGATGAACCCACATACGCCAATACCTGACCCTTGCGGTTGTCCAGCACAAGCACGGCCGCATCGCGCACATTATCCATGCCCAGCGCCTGCAGGTTTCGGCTTACGCTTTTGATCGCAAAACGCTGCAAACCAGCATCCAGTGTGGTTTCCACGACGCGCGGCATCGAAGCCCCTGCCTGGCGCCCTTGCCCCAGAGCAAGTCGCGCAAAATGCGCAGCCAGGCTGGGTCTATCGGCCCAGGGTCCCGCCTTGCGCGCCAGTATACGGCGCGCAAACCCATCCAGGCCTCGACACTCTTGGGGCCATCCCATTTCGATCAGCAAAGCACAACCGCGCTGCGCCACCCGTGCGGCCGAAGCATTCGGGCCGCGCAATAAGACGGCGGCCAATGCGGATTCGCGCGCATCCAGTCCGCTGGCATGCTTGCGAAACAAAACGCGGGAAACGGCATCCACACCGATCAGCTCACCCCGAAACGCAGCCAGGTTCAGATAGGCCTCAAGGATTTGAGGCTTGCTCCAGTGCTGTTCCAAGCGACGCGCCTGCACAAGCTGATCCAGCTTCTGCATAATGCTGCGCCCTTGGGGGCCGCGCTCAAAGCTGTCATCGATCAAGCCCAGAAGCTGCATGCTTAACGTCGATGCGCCCCGCCTGCGTTCATGCACAAGCGTGTCCCAGGCTGCGGCCGCCATACCCCGCCAATCCACGCCGGCATGCGTATAGAAGCGCTGATCCTCGGACAAGATGACGGCCCGCTGGAAAGCGGCGGAGATATCCTGCAAGGCAAGCCAATCGCCGCGCCGTACCTGGAAATCGGCGCGTACGCGTTCGATCAGCTCGCCCGAGCGATCCAACACCTGGACATCCGAAGCCATTGCGTGGGCTTTGACCTCGTCGTAAGACGGCGGCTGCGCGAGGGCCGGTGCCGCAGCCGTCAGGGCAAGCAGCGCACAAGCCATGACGGTTTGCACAGACGTAAGGCTTATCTTCAAGGCTGCATCGTCTCCGGTTCTAATCGATCCGCGCCTCGGCCTGCACCGAAAACTCGCCCGGGTGAGGCAACTCGCCGTACACATCGGGCTGATACATGGCTTCGATGCGAGTTGGCGGCAAACTGAATCGCCCTACTGTATTTAAGCGCACGACATACTGAATCGTGGTCGCCCCCGCAGGCAGGTAATCGTAATAAGCCCGGTATGACTCAAAGCTGCGTTCTACGAAAGTGGGCGCATACACTTTGTGTTCCTGTGCCTGGCCGGCCTGGGCCGCAATACGGGAGTCGCGGCCCAGGCCGCTGCCCAATATCGAGGAACCCGCCGGGATGGGATCGCTTAAAACTGCCCAGTTGGTGCTTGTCTTGGCCTGGATATTCAGTGTGGCCCGGTACACGTCGCCACGCGACCATACACCCGGCACCGCCTGAGAGACCGGTTCGATACTGCGCTGAACTGCATAGCCCGCAGAAACAGCCTGGTCTAGCGGCACGGCGGCCAATGAACGCAGCGTGACCCATGGCCGGCCCTGGCCTTGCTGTTCCAGTACCAGCGTATCGGCATTTTTCGATGCCCAGGGCTGCAAAAAATCAAGCGTACGCACACCGGCCCGAGACTGCGCACGGCTCCAGTCGAAGTCATGGATGCCACTGCTGGTTTGCAGCCGTGTGTGCCCGGCAACCGGTGTGCCTTCGTAGTGCCGCGCAAACTTCTCGATGGCAAGACTACCCATCAGGTTGGCGGTCGTCGTGCGCCATGCACCAGCACGCTGCATACCCAGCAAGCCTTGGGCCATCAAAGGCAGATCGCCCTGCCAGTCCGGCTGCCCGGCGGCAATAAGTATCAGTTTGGCAAGGTTGGACTCGCGGCTGCTCATCAACCACCAACTGTCGTTCAACGGGTCATCGCCAAACACCAGCTCGGTGCCTCGTTCCAACATGCGTGCGCGAAGAATCTGGCGCGCCTTTGCCTTCTTCATCTGCTGGTCCGAAATGCCCGGCACGCGCTCAAGCAAGGCCAGCCAATCGATCACCGCCGAGGTCGGCCAGCGATCAGGAGCAACGGCAATGCTGCCCAGCATGCGCGCCTGGACCAGGCCATAACGCGACAAGGCTTCCAGTGCCAGCAATTTGCGGACATCCAGATCGCGTTTCGGCGCCCAGCGCTCGCGAACCAGTTTTCCCTGGACGAATGCCAGTAGCCCATGTGTCATGGATTCGCGCGTGCCGGCGGGAATGGCAAAAGGCAGGCCCAGCGCCTGGGCTTCGTGGCTGGCAGCCAGCAAGTAAGCGGTGAGCACCTCGTTGCCCTGCACGGCGCCCGCAAAATACGCTGCCAATCCATCCTCGTCCAGATAAGTAGACAGACGCTGCATAAGCTCTTGCCACTGCGCAGCGCTGCGCAAGCCTATGGCCTTGGATGCAAGTTGCTCCAGGCAGGTGTAGGGATAGGCAGCAAACCATTCGTGTACGCCGGGCAAGCCGCCCGCCAGCGACGACTGCATATGCACTTGCAAGCCACCGCGTGGAATCCCGTTGGCGTCGACCAGTGCTCCCTGGGGAGCGGATACAGGCAGCCTAAGAGGGGCGGCTTGCGGGTCCAGGGAAAACAGGCTTGCCTGCCTTGTTTTGATCGGCACCGCAGGCAACAGTGCCTGCCTGAACACCAGCGTATCGCCCGCCCGCCTGTCGGACGCCTTCCCGTCTGTATTCGCCCGACTTGTCTGGCTCATATCGCTGGCCTCGATGCGCCATTCCAGCTCTGATGGCCCGTCCAGCAGATTGGCTTCGGGCGCCTGAATATTCCACGCGAGCGTATGCGCTGCGCCAGGCGCCAAGTCCACATCCTGCGCAGCCAACGATTCCGGCGCTACTCCCTTGCCTGCATAGCTGGCCACCACCCTTATCCGCATGGCATCGGTGGTGGAATTGCGTGCCGTTACCATGGCCTGATAATGGTCACCTTCGCGCACCAGGACGGGCAGTCCCGATATCAGTTGCAGATCTTGCGTGCTGGCGATACTGGTTTGGCCAGTACCAAAACGATGCGCTCCGTAGTCGGCCACGGCCACCAGCGTGTAGCGGGTAATGGAATCGTTCAGCGGCACAGTCAACGTGGCCTTGCCGTTTTCGTCCAGCTGGACGGAGGGGTTCCATAACAGCAGCGTATCGAGCAATTCGCGTGTCGGGCTTTTACCTCCGCCGCCGCCCGCCGGCAGGGCCTTGCGTCCGTAGTGCCGGCGGCCCACAACTTCCATTTGCGCCGTGGCGGTTTCGACGCCGTAACTGCGCAACTGCCGCAAGGCGGAAAGCAAATCCCAACTGTCATTGGGGGCCAGTTCCAGCAGGGCCTGATCAACCGCTGCAAAGGCCACAGAGCCATGAGCCGCCGGCTTGCCGTCGGGCGTCTTGACCTCTATCGTCACCGCTGCCTGCTCGCGTATTTGATAGGTCTGCCTATCGGCGCTTACCTTCACGTCCAGCTTGTCCTGCTCGTCCGACACACGGATTTCAGCAAGACCGAATCGAAACGACGGTTTGGACAAGTCGATAAAAGACGTGGGTGCAACGTAGTTTTTACCCGCATCCGCGAACGCGCCGTACCAGGCCTTGGGCTGCTGCCAACCCCAGGTAAAGAAAGAATACCAAGGCACTTCGCGCAGGCGGCCGCGCAAAGCCAGCACCGACACGTAAACATTAGGCCCCCATTGCGCCTCGATGGGAATGCTTATGGTCGGGTCCGAGCCTTCCAGCTGAACGACTTGCGTCTTGAGCACGCCCTCGCGCTCGACCGCGACCAACGCCGTCGCATGGCGAAATGGCATGCGCACCTGAAATTGCGCCGTTTCACCGGGCTTCCAGTTCTTACGAGCCGGAATAATATCTATCCTGTCGTCATTCTCGCCGCCAAACCATAGATCGCCGCCGCCCGTCACCCAAATGGTCGATTCAGCCCTGGATGCATTGCCCTGCGCATCGCTTGCCGTGGCCACCAGTTGAATCGAGCCGGGCTCTTGCAACTGGACGGAGCACGCCAGCTTGCCATCCGCAGCCGTGCTGCCCTGGCATATCACGCCTAGATCGCGAGTCTGCACATGATGGTCATAACTGTAGAAGCCGCCCACCATGCGCTTGCGCGTTGAATACGTATTGCGCGCGAATGCGGTGATGGTCATGGGAACGCCGGCTTGCGGCGCGCCGGCCGGTGACAATGCAAGGCCGCTTATCTGAGTCGGTGTATCCACCCCCACCCAACTGCTCGCTCGCATGCCGGCCTGAACACCGGCCGGCCAAACCGGCACGGCCTGTGCCAAGGTTTGAATCTGGCCGTTGGGATCGGCAAAGCTGGCCTCGAACAGCAATTCGGCAGGACGCTTGAACGCCGGCAAGGCGTCTATCGTCAGGCGCCCGCCACCGCGCGCGTCCAACATCAGGGGCTTCTTGTCCAGAAAGAGTCTCTGCTGTTCGTCGCCCTCTGTTTGCTCCCCTTCGCCGGATGCCGCGTCGCCGCGTTCGTCCGGCGGATCGAAGGAGTAATCTTCATAGTCCGCAAAGCGAACTTGGCGATCACGCAACACGCCCGATACGCTGACCGGCAAGCCCCCCGCAGGGCCGCCCGATACATAAGAGATTTGTATATCGGCATCCAGGCTGGATGGCGACACCAAGGGACCACTATCGCCTTGATCGACAATCTTCAAATGGCCGTTTAGTAAAGGCAGCTTGAATTCTTCGACCCGAAACTGACCATTACCATACCAATTGTCCTGTGCGTCGATCAGCGCAACGGTATACATGCCCAACCTTGCCGTCTTCGGTATGACAAAACTATTGATCGCCGATACCCCGCCCGAAGGCGTAGCTTTCCAGGAAACCGTCTGTTCGTAGCGCTGATCCGAACCCTGATGCTGGATAAGCAGTTTGCCGGGCAGCTCCGACAGCTTGGCCGGCACAGCCAGGCCGTCGCGTGTCTGGATTCGTGCGTAGTGTTTCATCGAAACTGTTTCACCGGCCCGCAACAGTGTTCGATCGAACACGGTATGCGTGGACATCGACGGCACTGGGCTGGTATCTACCGGTACATTGAAGCGCCACGACTCTATGCCGCGATTCCAATCCGAAAACACAAAAGAGAAATCAGGCTTGCCGCGTGCCAGCGGATGATCGGCATCGATACGCGCCGACACGTACAAACCGCCAAGACCCGTGTCTTCGCAATAGTCCGGCGCATTCAACTGGCCGCGATGATGCCAGATACCGTCGGCACCGGTCTGGCCACGCGCCAACACAACACCGGAACAATTAAGTACGCTGATGTCGGCCTGGGGTACCACCTTGCCATCATCCAGTGTCGTAACCCAGGCCAGAACATCGTCCCGACCCGTCTTGATATGCACGCCCAAGTTAGTCAGCAAAACTGTCGTATGCACAAACATGGGTTCTGCGGACGCCAACAGCGACTGCCCCAACCGAGCCGACTCGACCTCCAGCACGTGCAAGCCCGGCTCGGCCAGCGGCACCCCTATCACCTCGAAGGGTCGCGGGTTCTCGCCGTTCATGCCCGGCAAAGCCAGGCTACGAACCGCCGGCACATCCTTCAAAACGGAAAAACCACGCGTATCCAACCTGGGCTTGTCCTCGGCGCGCGGCGCGCGATCGGCCATAATGTCCTTGAACTGATTCGCCGTCCAGTAGCCATCTTCCAGGCGCCGCACCCGCGCATACCAGCGCACGACTTCCCTATCGTCCTGTGTGGCGTAATCGCTGACCTTGCCGGCCGACACCGCCAGCTCGCGGGTCGCCAGGCCTGCCTCTACATTGCGCAGCGTCAACGGCACGCTGGCGGGCGCATCGGTCTCATTGCCGCCTGCCGGCAACTGCGCAAAACGCTCTATGACACCAAAAGGCGCGGCTGCAAACTTCACCAAAGGCGGAAACGCCGCCGTCTGCAGATTCAGCGGAAATTGATCGGCGTTCGCCAGCACACGCCCCGCATCGTCCTTCAGGTCTTGGGGCAGGTGCAAGGAAAGCGCGGCAAGCTCTGGAAACGGTCCATTGAAACGCAGCATCGACAAGCCACCCCGATACGTGTCGTTTTCGTCGATATCGGGTTTGCGCTCGCCCGCAGGCGTAAGCAAACGAACTTTCATGGCATCTTCGCGCGCCACAGGCGCCGAAAACGCCAGCGTCAAGGGCGACACAGGCGTGCAAGGCATGCTGGCGTTTTCCCGCAAGCAACTGAAACTGGCCTTGAAAGACGCACGCACCGTGTAGTCGAAGACCTTGGCCTTTTCGTTGGCCACCGCCGGACGGCCCGGAGCAAGCGCAGTGGTCACGCCCGGCCCTATACTAAGTCGCACCCGCGCTTGGGCGGGCAAGCGGCGCTTGCATTGCAGCAACTGCGTGGACGGCGTATTCCATTGCTCGCTCATGGAATAGTAGACCGCCTTCAAGATGTCCTGGCGCGCCTGCCCCGAAATCAATCGTACCGGGACGGCCTCGCCCAGCCCCTCGACCAGACAGCGCGAATGAGCCAACACACTGTCGGGATCAACATCTCCGTTAAATTGCAAAACGAAGACCTGGTCTTCGGCTATCGTCGAATCGTAAGGCCGGGAACCCTTGATAATGGGCCCGCCCGTCTGGAATGCAAAACTGGTCTTGCCTGCTATAGCCTCGTTCGTCAGGCTGCGAAAAGACGGCCGTATCGTGGCGTTGCAATGTATACCCGGGCCGGGTGCCTGATCGAATACATAGGTCCAGCGCTTTGCGTCCAGCCAGCGGCCCCGTCCTTTTAGCGCGGGATCATTACAAACGACATCCAGCGGCGATGCCGCCTGCCCATCGCCGAAAGCAATTACAGCGCTATCGAAAGCAAGCTTGACGCTCTCTATCTTGGATACAATGCCTTGCGGCGTAAATTGAACAACCTTGGCAGCCCAAGCGGGCCCCAGGCATAAGGCCCCAGCCAAAACCGTTGTTGCAATCCTCAGCACGCTTGCCTCTCTCAGCCGATTTTCCGGCCACGATAGCATTCTTCCGATGGCGCGTCAGCATGCAAAACCGTGCACTCGGCACAAGGACAAGGGGCGCGTGGCAAGCGGCGGCAGTTTATGCAATAATTGCGGGCTATCCAGCTTTGCCTACAAGCACAGCCTGGATATCGCCCCTCTAGCTCATGCCTGGTTAGAGCAGCGGACTCATAATCCGTTGGTGCGCAGTTCGACTCTGCGGGGGGGCACCAGTAGAATCAAGCACTTAGGCCAACTCTTCGGGGTTGGCCTTTTTGTATTTTGGGGTTGTGTATCCCCTGTGTACCCCTGAACGCTCAATACTCCAACATAATTAGCGCCTGAAATTCCCCTGCTGGAATCAGGCCGGCGCCCCATGCGGCCGGGGGATACTGATGGTCTTGCGAACCTCAACCGGCGCGACCAACTGTTCGCCGCACGGATTTTCCATCACAACCCGGTTCGTGAACTCCACTCGCTGTGGCTGGCCGCCCGAGGGTGAGTGGCCGCCAGGCTTTACCCCAGTCGGCACTGGCGTATCGTAGCCATCAGCACCTTGTTGGCCTGCGCAACCGCGGCGCCCAGCTTATTGGGCTGCTGGACGAACTGCTGCGTCGCCTGCTGCAGGTCGCCGACATTGACCTGCGCCTCGACTGGAATTTTGATGCCACTCATTTTTGACCATCCTTTGCGCCCGTCGTGCGCTCGATAATCACAAAATTGCGACCGCCCAGGTCGCCATGCTTAGCCCGGGCGCGCTTGCGCACCTGTGCCAGCGTCTCGCCCTCGGCCATTTCCACGACAACGGGACGTGCAGCGCCGGCCAGCCGCAGCCGGTCCAGGCGCCGTTTCAACAGGTTTGTGCTCATCTTTTGCTCCCGGCATTCGCCTCAAGGTCCGCGATTCGACGCTCGAGCTCGGCTCGCTCAACTGCGGCGCCAAAGCGATCTAGCGTCGCCGCGAGATCGGCGCCCTCGGATGGATCCAGTTCACCACCGGACACCAACTGCGTGATCGTCTGTTGCGCTGTGGCGATATCGGCAAGCCCGCGCACCACAGGTAAATCAACCTGAACGAGGCGACGACGCGGCAGCGTACGGTCGGCGAGAATCTTCAGCGCTGTCGGGTCGTTCTCTTGCAGGAGCTCATACAGTTTCTTCAAGACCGCTGGCGTCAGCCGGTCGAGAAGGTCGCGGACCTCCTTAGTGCGCCGGTTTACCGTTCCCGCAGGCTTGCCCGCCTTATTGCCGCTTTCACCCCGGACAAACCGGCCGTTGGCATCGCGCGTCGGCCACCCCATCTTTGCTGCCACGTCACCCCCGCTGGTTCATTGACGCCGCCAGCAGGACTGCGCTTGCCACGACAGCGGCAGGGTCACCGGCATCGGCCAAGACGGACAACTGCTGCAGCCATGCCCGGTAATCCTTGCCCAGGACAGCGCGGGTTTGGGCCGACAGGCTCGCAGCCGTTGGCGCACGGCCGCCGTCCGTATTCCGGCGCGCATCGGGACCCGGCAGGAAGTGGCCCGCATTACTCACGGCGAACCCCGACGGGTGGCTGGTTGTGCAGCAATACAAGACGCATTTCGTTGCTCGGGCGGTAGACGCCGCTCAGGCTGCGCCCGCGGCCCAGGACCTGGCCTTGTTCGTACAACGTCCCTAGCGCCTGCATGAACGCCTGCTCAAGCTCCACCACGCGAACATGCAGGGCCTGAAAGGCAATCTCGCGGCCGGTACGTTCAATGGCACTTTTCGCCAGAGACAACACGTTTTGCTCAGCCATCGGCGCCGCAGTGGCAGCACGGGCCTGCGCGTCGGCCAGAAGTTGCCGCAGATCGGCGGCATCCTCGTCAACAAGTGCCAGCAGACCGCCAGCCTCACGGTCCGTGAGCGTACCGGCGGCCAAATCCTCGCGGACCTTCGCGCGGCGGGCGGCAACGTCCTGAAGGCGGGCCTCAACTGCGGAGACTTCTGCCAGGAGGTCAGCATGGCGTTGCCGGGCATCTTGCAGGTCGGCCTCAGCTTGGGCAAGGTCGCGGGCGGCGCGTTCGATATCAGGATGATTGTTCATTTTTGAGAAACTCCGGAAAGATGATCCCGCAAGCGCAAGCGGGCGACTTGTTGGGGTGAGGCCAGTTCAACGAGCTCGGCAGAGATGCGGTTCTGCACGGCCCTGTCATGGACAGCGAGCGCGTCATTCAGGAAAAGGTGCTACTCAGCCGTGGTGGTCATCCACGGCGGCTGGTACTGGGTGCGCTGCCAGCAGTGCGTCAACCTGAGCCTGCGCGTCGGCAGCAAGCCCGTCGGCGTGCTCCTGCACGGCGGCCGCCCGCTGTTCCTGAGTCGCCATGGCGTCAGTGGCGCGGCGTTCCTCGGCAGCACGAGCGTTTGATTCAAGCCGAGCGATTGCCGCGCGGTGCGGGGCGGTGTCCTGTCCGGCCAGCAAAGCATAGGCCAGGCGAGCGCGGGCGGCGTCTCTGGGGCTGGTCATCGGGCCCCACCCACAATTCGCGCCGTGCGACGAACGCGGATGCCATTGGCAAGCTCGCGTATGAGGCCGGGAAACCGGCTGCGCCCTTCGACAGTCGCGAGATAATCAACAAAGCGGTCAAAGCTTGATCGAGGGCGAGGTGCGCGGGCCTTGCGCAGCGCGGCAGTAGCGGCCGGCGAGGGGCGGAAAAGCAGCACTCGCGGCTCGGTCTTTTCCCATGGGTAATTGATCTTCAGCACATCAGGCTCCTTGCGGGGGAAAGGCGCTGGCGGCCGTGGCCACGCGGCCAAGCACTGGACGAGGCGGAGAAATACCGCGCACCAGCAAACCGCCAGCAACTCCAGTTTGACGTCACGACCCGATGCGCGTGGCATGTCGTGACGGAACAGTGGGCGGATGGACACGCCCGCCGCGCCTCAGTACTTCCGCCCCGAGTACGCCCCAAACGTTGAGCTATTCCACTGTGAGCCCTTGCACGCCAGCCTGACCGCCGAAGCGTGTGCACGGCGCCATGCGCAGCAAGAGGACTACCCCTGCGCTGACTGCCCAACCGGCGCGTTGCATGCCGCCCGGCTGGGAATTCGAGTGGTCAGGGGCAAGACCCGCGTCAGCTACACGCGGCCATGCTGCCGATGCGGCCGGCATGAGTTCCGGCTGATTGGTGCACGGCTATGTATTTCATGTCTGAATAGAGAA
>DATCYE010000180.1:0-4762 GCA_036570485.1 Pusillimonas sp.
CCGTATCGCCGATGGAAATCTTGCCGGAGGTCCGGCAGGCGGTGGGTGAGGACATAACTGTCATGCTGGACAGCGGTTTCCGTCGAGGAACCGATATCCTGAAGGCGCTTATATTGGGGGCCGATGCTGTCCTTCTGGGGCGTGCCACGCTCTACGGGCTTGGCGCAGGCGGTGAAGCCGGCGTAAATCATGTGCTGGATTTGCTGCACACCGACTTGCACCGCAGCCTGGGACTACTGGGCTGCAGTAATCTGAAGGAGCTCGACAAGAGCCTGATCCGACAGGTCAGTTGCTATTGACTGCCTTTTCTGCCTTGCACACATCATCCAGCTTGGCCTCCGCCTGGTGTTTGGCCGCCTCGCGTAGCGCGGTTCGCAGGCCTTCTTCGACTACCGGGTGATAAAACGGCATCTCCAGCATCTGGGTGACGGTCAGCTCTTGTTGGACAGCCCAGGCCAGCAAATGGGCAATGTGCTCCATGCCCGGCCCTGCCATCTCGGCACCAAGAAAACGCCCGCCGTCCTTGTGCACATATACCCGTAACTTACCGCGATTTTTCAGCATCACCCGCGAACGCCCCTGATTGGCGAAATCGACTTCGCCGAAGGCTACGCACTGCTTGGGCAATTCCTTGAATCGCAAGCCCGCTTGCGCCAGTTGCGGGTCTGAAAACACCACGGCCATTGGAGCGCGGCGTTTACCGGGATTAACTTGCGGGTACGACGCCGCATTTTCGCCCGCAATGCGGCCATCGTCGGCCGCTTCGTGCAGTAGTGGCAGAACGCCATTGACATCGCCGGCAATGAAAATAGGCGCCGACCCCAACTGCAAGGTCGCCGCGTCGTAGTCGGGCATTCCTTTTTCGTCCAGCCGTGCCGACGTATTTTCAAGACCCAGTCCGACCACATTAGGCCGGCGGCCCGCCGCCACCAGCAGATAATCGTATCGTTCGGTGGCCTCTGGCTGACCCTCGGTTTGAAAGCGTACTTCGACTTGCTCGTCTACAAGGCGCACGGCCACGATCTGCGTGTTCAAACGCACGTCCAATTCAGACTGGAAAGCAGCCAGCGCGCTGGCCTTGACCTCGGGATCGGTCAAGCCGCCCAGGTTTCCGCTACGATTCACGATACAGGTCTTGACGCCCAGGCGCGCCAAAGCCTGGCCCAGTTCCAGCCCGATGACGCCGGCGCCCATTACCATGGCGCTGCGTGGCAAGTCGTTCCAATAAAACACGTCATCATTGACCACAACGCGATCGCCCAGGCTTTTATAGGCTTCGGGTACCACCGGTGAGGATCCTGTGGCGATCACTACGCGCGACGCCTGGATCTCGGTGTGATCGTCAACATGCAGAACCGTGTCGGAAATAAAGCGCGCATAGCCGGTGACCTTATCGCTGGCCGGCATGCCGTCGACGCTTTCCAGCACGAATCCCACGAAGCGATCACGCTCGCGCTTGACCCGGTCCATGACCTGGACTCCGTCGATGCGTATGGCGCCGTCGATATGAACACCGAACGGCGCTGCCGATGCCGCGGTGTGCGCCGCCTCGGCCGCCGCAATAAGCAGTTTGGACGGCATGCATCCCACCCGTGCGCAGGTGGTGCCATGCAGCCCCCCCTCGATCAGCACGGCATTCAGTCCTGCTGATTTCACCGCGCGATAGGCCGACAGGCCTGCGGTGCCTGCACCGATAATTGCTACGTCTGTTTTGACCAGTTTCATATCCAGATACTCCAATCAAAGTAACGGCAAGCGCTTGCGCGGCTAAGCTACGCGAGCGATGTCGATCGAATTATCGGGCGCGGCCAACGCTGGCCGCCCGGCGGGCACGCAAGATGGCTACTGGGTATCCTGCCACTCGGTGACGAACTGGCGATGGTCGGGGCGCTCAAGTGCCGAGGGTGCATTGATAGGCGTACCGATCGAAACAAAGCCCATGAAATGGTAGTCCAGGCTATCAAAACCCAAGGCTTCGCCGACCTCGTCGACATAAGTCCCCAAACCCGTACTCCAGTATGCGGAATAGCCCAACATGTGAGCGGCATTCAGTATGTTGGTGACGGCAGCGCCGGTGGCAAGAATCCGCTCTTGTTCGGGAATCTTGGTGTTCGCATGGTCCAGCCTGCAGGCAACAGCAATCAGCAAGGGAACTTTGTCCAGCCAGCGTCGGTTGCTCGCTTCTTTCTCGGGAGTCAGGGGCAAGCCGGCCGATTTGACGGCACCCAGCGCCATATCCGCCAAGCGCCCTACGGCGTCGCCGCGTATCAGGGCAAAGCGCCAGGGCTGCAGTTTGCCGTGATCGGGCGCGGACATGGCCGACTGAAGAATTTGGGCCAGCTCGTCCTCGGTCGGGCCGGGGGCCTGCACAAATTTGACGGAACGTCGTGACAGTAAATAATCGATAGGTGCAACAACAGACATCTTTATCCTTTTCTAAGCAAGGCCTTCATGTCGCGCACGGCTTTTTCCCACCCGTCGAATACCGCGCGCGCCACGATGGCATGTCCAATATTAAGCTCGGCAATGCCGGGCATGGCTACGATGGCTTGCACATTCTCGTAGTGCAGGCCGTGGCCCGCGTTAACGCGCAAGCCCCCTTTTGCGCCCGCTGCGATTGCGCTGCGCAAGCGCGCCAGTTCAGCTTCTATCGTCGCTGCGTCTGGGGCATCGGAATAGGCGCCGGTATGAAGCTCGATGATGGTGGCTCCCGCCCGCTGAGCCGCGTCGATCTGGGTGGCTTCCGGATCGATAAACAAGGAAACCCGTATGCCCGCATCGTGCAACTGGGCCACGGCCTGCTGCACGGCGTCGAACTGCCCCAGTACGTCCAGTCCGCCTTCTGTGGTGAGTTCGCTGCGCTTTTCGGGTACCAGGCAGACATCGTGCGGGCGAACGCGGCAGGCAATATCGAGCATTTCGGGGGTGATTGCGCATTCCAGATTCATGCGGGTGCGCAGCAACGGCCTTAGCGCTACAACGTCGGCGTCCTGAATATGACGCCGATCTTCGCGCAAATGCAGGGTGATGACATCGGCACCCGCGTCTTCCGCCCGCAAGGCAGCCTGGATGGGATCGGGGTAGGAGGTGAAGCGCTGTTGGCGCAGGGTGGCAACGTGATCAATATTTACGCCTAGTTCAATCATTTCGATGCACACCCCTTCTTACTGGTAAAAAAGCTTCTCCTCTATTATTACCTTTTATTTGACTGCTGTCCCGGCGTCCTGCGAGCTGTCGGCGCCGGCAGCTTGCGCGACGGGCGGTTGAGTACCGATCGACTCTTGCAACCACCCGCCGCCCAGAGCCTTGTAGAGCGCCACCCGATTCAGCAAGGACTCCATGCCGGTCTGCAGCAGGTTGCCTTGGGTTGAATACAGCTGGACTTCGGCGTTCTGAACTTGCAGGAAGCTGTCTATGCCGGTTTCATAACGCAGTTGCGCCAGCCGCAGGCTTTCCGATGCGGAGTTCTGCAACGAACGCAGTGCGTCCAGTTGACTGGAATACGTTGCTTCCCCGGCCAGCGCGTCGGCCACTTCGCGGAATGCCGTCTGTATGGTCTTTTCGTATTGAGCCACGGCAATGTTTTTCCGGGCCTTGGCCAGATCCAGGTTGCCGCTTACGCCGCCTGCAAAAATCGGGATCTGCAACTGGGGCGAAAACTGCCAAAAACGCTGGTTGGAGCTGAACAGGCCGCCCAATTGAGGGCTGGCAAAACCCAGCAGGCCGGTAATGGAAATATTGGGGAAGAACGCCGCGCGGGCCGCACCCACGTTGGCATTGGCGGCCATCAGTGCATGCTCGGCGCCGATTATGTCGGGTCGTCGGGTCAGCAGGTCGGATGGCAGCCCCACCGGTATGGCCGTCAGTATCTGATCGCGGCCGAAAACGGCGGCATCGGGCAGGTCGGTCTCCGGTCGCGAACCCAGCAGCAGAAGCAAGGCATTCTGCGCTTGAGTCTGGGCCCGCGTGATGCCGACGCGGTCGGCAACCACTGTATCCAGCTGCGCGCGTGCCTGGTTCAGGTCGAGCGCCGATGCGACGCCCGCGTCGTAACGGGCCTGCACCAGCGCCAAGGTATTTTCTCTGGACTGCAGGGTGCTGTGTATCAGCTTTTGCAACTGCTGTGCCGTGCGCAGGCGGAAATAGCCCTCGGCGACCTGGGCCACCAGATTGATATGCACCGTACGGCGTGCCTGTTCCGTTGCCAGGTATTGTTGATACGCGGCTTCGGACAAGTTCTTGACCCGCCCGAAGAAATCCAGCTCGAAGGACGTCATGGCGGCGCCCGCCTGGTAGTAGCGTGTGACGCTGCCGGATTCGGAACCGCTGGGACGCAGATTTTCGGGATTGCGTGTGATCTGCCCATTGCCGCCGACGCCAAGCGTGGGATAACGATCGCTATCGGCGATGCCGTATTGCGCCCTGGCCTCTTGCACCCGCTCGACCGCAATCCGCATGTCGCGGTTGTTTTCCAGGGCAAGGGCAATCAGGGACTTCAGGCGGGGATCGTGGAAAAACTCGTTCCAGCCCAGATCGGAACTGGTCTGCGCGTTCGGGGCGACGGCCTGGGCGCTATTGGGTCCGCTGTTGTCGACTGCACCGGTGTTCGGGTAATAGGTCGGCACCGGCGCAACGGGGCGCTCGTACTTGGGCGCCAGCGAGCATCCTGCAAGCGCCAGCAGTATCAATGCCGGTAAGGCGGCACGTTGGAAAAAACGGTTACTCATGCTTATCCCCTGTCTTGTGCTCATGGGGCTCCGTA
>DATCYE010000181.1:0-9509 GCA_036570485.1 Pusillimonas sp.
TTCCGGATCCCACACATAGGCCACGCCGCCCGACATGCCGGCGGCGAAGTTGCGGCCGGTCGTGCCCAGCACCACGACGGTGCCGCCCGTCATGTATTCGCAACCGTGGTCGCCGGTGCCTTCCACCACAGTGGCCGCGCCGGAATTACGCACTGCAAAGCGTTCGCCCGCGACGCCATTGAAGTAGGCTTCGCCGGACAGCGCGCCGTAAAGCACGGTGTTGCCCGCAATGATGTGATCGGGTCCGAAGCCGCGGAAGTCATTAGGAGAGCGCACGATAATGCGGCCGCCCGACAAGCCCTTGCCCACGTAGTCGTTGGCTTCACCGACCAGGTCCAGCGTAATGCCATGGGCCAGGAAGGCGCAGAAGCTTTGGCCGGCTGCGCCATTGCACTGAATATGTATGGTGTCGTCGGGCAGGCCCTCGTGTCCGTAGCGTCCGGCTACGACGCCCGACAGCATTGCGCCTATGCTACGGTTGCGGTTGCGCACAGGCGTAATGAAGGAGACTTTCTCACCGCGTTCGATGGCGGCCTTGCTGCGGTCGATCAGTTGATGATCCAGTGCATGGCCTAGTGCGTGGTCTTGCTCTTCGGTTTGATAAAGCGGCGTCGACACCGGTACCGCATGGAAGACACGGCTAAAGTCCAGGCCTTGTGCTTTCCAGTGTTCGATGCCGGCGCGCATGTTCAGCAGCTCGACATGGCCGACCATGTCGTCAAAGCGCCGTATGCCCAATTGAGCCATGATTTCGCGCACCTCTTCGGCAACGAAGAAGAAGTAATTCACCACATATTCAGGCTTGCCCTGAAACTTCTTGCGCAGAACAGGGTCTTGCGTTGCAACGCCAACGGGGCAGGTGTTCAGGTGGCATTTGCGCATCATGATGCAGCCTTCCACCACCAGCGGCGCGGTTGCAAAGCCGAACTCGTCGGCGCCCAGCAAGGCGCCTATGGCTACGTCGCGCCCGGTCTTCATCTGGCCGTCGGCCTGCACGCGAATGCGGTTGCGCAGCTTGTTAAGCAGCAGCGTTTGCTGGGTTTCGGCCAGGCCTAATTCCCAGGGCGTGCCGGCATGCTTGATGGATGAAACCGGCGAGGCACCGGTGCCGCCGTCGTGCCCGGCAACCACAACGTGATCGGCCTTGGCCTTAGCCACGCCCGTGGCAACCGTGCCTACGCCTACTTCGGACACCAGTTTGACCGAAATAGAAGCGGCCGGATTCACGTTTTTAAGGTCGTGTATAAGCTGCGCCAGATCTTCGATGGAATAAATGTCATGGTGGGGCGGTGGTGAAATAAGTCCCACGCCGGGCACCGAATAGCGCAGCTTGGCAATGTATTCCGACACTTTGTGGCCGGGCAGTTGGCCGCCTTCGCCGGGCTTGGCGCCCTGCGCCATCTTGATCTGGATCTGGTCGGCGCTGGCCAGGTATTCGGCCGAAACGCCGAAGCGTCCCGATGCCACCTGCTTGATGCGCGAGCGCAGTGAATCGCCGCCGGCCAGAGGTACATCGGCCTCGATGCGGTCCGAGCCCAGGAAGGACGCGAGCGTGTCGCCTTTGCGTACGGTAGGTTTGCCGGCACGCATCTCGGCGCGGTAGCGCAGCTCGTCCTCACCGCCTTCGCCGGTGTTCGACTTGCCGCCTATGCGGTTCATGGCCACGGCAAGCGTTGCATGTGCTTCGGTCGAAATCGAACCCAGCGACATTGCGCCGGTGGCAAAGCGCTTCACGATGTCTTTGGCCGGTTCCACTTCGCTTAAAGGAATGGCGCGGGCGGGATCGACCTTGAATTCAAACAGCCCGCGCAGCGTCATGTGGCGGCGCGACTGATCATTGATCAGCTGGGCGTATTCCTTGTATGTGCTGTAGTTGTTGGCGCGTGTAGCGTGCTGCAGCTTGGCGATGGAATCGGGCGTCCACATGTGGTCTTCGCCACGCACGCGCCAGGCATAGTCGCCGCCGGCGTCCAGCGCATTGGTTAGCACGGGATCGTTGCTGAAGGCGGCGCGGTGCGTGCGCAGGGCCTCTTCGGCCACTTCGAAAATACCTATGCCTTCGATGTTGCTGGGCGTGCCGCTAAAGTATTTTTCGATCAGGCTGGAGTTCAGACCAATCGCTTCGAATATCTGCGCGCCGGTGTACGACATATAGGTTGAAATGCCCATCTTGGACATGACCTTGTTCAAGCCCTTGTCGATGGCCTTGATGTAATTCTTGACGGCGGTTTCAGGCTGGGGCAGGGTTGCCAGCGATTCCAGCGCCAGGTAGGGGTGGATGGCTTCGGCGCCGTAGCCGCCCAGCAAGGCAAAGTGGTGAACCTCGCGGGCCGAGCCGGTCTCCACCACCAGGCCGGTGTTGGTGCGCAGACCGGCGCGTATCAGGTGCAGGTGTATGGCCGATGTGGCCAACAGTGCAGGTATGGCCACATGCTCGCTATCGACCTTGCGGTCGGTGATAAGCAAGATGTTGTAGCCGCTGCGCACGGCATCGGCCGCGTTCGAACACAGGCCGGCAATACAGGCCTCGATACCGTCCGGACCCCAGGCGGTGGGATAGACGATGTCCAGCTCGAAGCAGCGGAACTTGTGTGAAGTGATGTTCGCGATATTGCGAATTTGCGCCATCGCGGCGCCGTCCAGCACGGGCTGCGAGACTTCCAGCCGCAGCGGCGGGTTGACGTTGTTGATGTCCAGCAGATTCGGTTTGGGGCCGATGAACGAAACCAGCGACATCACCAATTGTTCGCGTATGGGGTCGATGGGCGGGTTGGTAACCTGCGCGAACAGCTGGCGGAAATAGTTGTAGAAGGGCTTGGAACGGTTCGACAGCACGGCCAGAGGCGCGTCGTTGCCCATAGAGCCCGTGGCCTCTTCGCCGTTGGCGGCCATGGGTTGCAGCACGAATTTGAAGTCTTCCTGGGTCCAGCCGAACGCTTGCTGGCGATTCAGCAGCGATGCCGTCTTGTTGGGGGTGTCGTCCAGTTTCTGGGTGGGCAACGATTCCAGCTTCAGGCGCAGCCGTTCGATCCATTGACGATAAGGCCGCACATTGGCCAGCTGCGACTTGATTTCCGAGTCGTCGATAATACGGCCTTGCTGCAAATCGATCAGGAACATCTTGCCCGGTTGCAGGCGCCACTTCTTGATAATGCGGTGTTCCGGAATCGACAGCGTGCCGGCTTCCGAGGCCATGATGACCATGTCGTCGTCGGTGACCAGATAGCGCGCCGGACGCAAGCCATTGCGATCCAGCGTGGCGCCGATCTGGCGGCCATCGGTGAAAGCAACGGCGGCCGGGCCGTCCCAGGGTTCCATCATTGCCGCGTGGTATTCATAGAAAGCGCGGCGGTTTTCGTCCATGTCGGCGTGCTGTTCCCAGGCTTCGGGAATCATCATCATCATGGCGTGCGCCAGCGAATAGCCGGACATCACCAGCAATTCCAGGCAGTTGTCGAAAGTGGCCGTGTCGGACTGGCCTTCGTAAACAATGGGGTAGAGCTTGGGTAGATCGGCGCCCAGCACTGCCGACTGCATCATGCCTTCGCGGGCGCGCAGCCAATTGAAGTTGCCTTTAACCGTATTGATCTCGCCGTTGTGGGCGATCATGCGGTAGGGGTGGGCCAGCGGCCAGGCGGGGAAGGTGTTGGTGGAGAAGCGCTGGTGCACCATGGCCAGCGCCGATACCGCGCGGGTATCGGCCAGGTCGCGGTAATAGCTGCCCACCTGGTTGGCCAGCAACAAGCCCTTGTAGACCACAGTACGTACAGAGATCGACGGAACGAAATATTCCTGGCCATGCGCCAGCTGCATGTGCTGAATTGCATGGCTGGCGGTCTTGCGTATTACGTACAGCTTGCGCTCAAGGGCGTCGGGCACCATGATGTCGGCACCGCGTCCAATGAACAACTGACGGATGATCGGTTCGCAGGCGCGCACCGTGGGCGACATGGGCATGTCCGAATCAATGGGCACATCGCGCCAGCCCAATACCACCTGGCCTTCGTCGCGTACGGCGCGTTCCAGTTCTTGCTGACAGGCCAGGCGCGATGCCGTTTCTTTGGGCAGGAACACCATGGCCACGCCGTATTCATCGGGGGCAGGCAGCTCTATGCCCTGGGCAGCCAAGTCTTCGCGGTACAGGGCGTCGGGAATCTGTATAAGTATGCCCGCGCCATCGCCCATCAGCTCGTCGGCGCCGACCGCGCCGCGATGATCCAGGTTCTCAAGAATCTTCAGACCCTGCTGAATGATCGCATGGCTTTTACGCCCCTTTATGTGAGCAACGAAGCCCACGCCACAGGCGTCGTGTTCATTCTGGGGGTTGTACAAACCTTGGGCCAACGGGGCGGCGTTCAGGATTTCCGGGTGGGCCGATGGGCCGGTGCGCGATGCGTCGATCGCAACCGTGGAAACGGGGGAGGGCAATAAGGACTGAGGCATGGTGGGCTCACAAAATGCTGCGGTGCAGGATAAAACAATACTGCCAACATAAAGACCACGCAACAAAAATAATTAGGGGTACGTCCCTAATTATAATTAGGTATATTTTTCTGGTATTAAATAAGGGACGTATCCAATATATTGGAAACAATGCATATTTAAAACTCGATCTAGGACAATCCAGGCGCATGAGACCTGTTGCTGGAAACTCGAATGCATAAAATAGGAGGAATTTTTTACCCCGAATGCAACGCTTCACGCGGCTACGAGGCATTCATGTTTATCTTGCTCGCGAGCGAATGGGCACATCAATCGCCGTCAACGGGCTAATAGGGGAAGGTTCGAAAATCAGGAAGCCTGAGAGGCGGCCGTCGATTTACGGGGCCTGCCGCGTGGCGCGGGGGCGATGCGCCGCGAGGCGCGGCTTTCGATCTGTGCAAGGAAATCGGGTTCGCCCAGCACCCATTGGCCGAACAGGGCGTCTTGTATGCGTCGGCTTTGCTGCGCAGAAAGGCCTTGAGCCAGGCGTTGGCTGTATTTGGCTTGCCGTGCAAAGGGCGTATTGCCGTCCTGCCAGTAATCGGGATGGTCGGTGACCAAAGCGTCGTGGCGCGAGTCCAGGCCGATGTGGCCGGCGGCCGAAGACCAGGGCCATTGCTGTGGGGCGTCTACATACTTCAACTGCGCCGGAAGCGACTCCAGCCAGATAAGCGCTGGAAGCAACCAGTGGCCGGGTTCGACCAGAGAGCTGCGGTATCGGCCCGAGAAAACCCGTCCGTGCCGCATGCCGGCGGCCATGCGGCGGCCCAAAGCCTGGATCAGGCGGGCCACGCTGCGCGCATCCGGCGGCGTACACAGTAAAGTGATGCGATCATTCAGCAGCAGCCAGCCATGCACGGCAACCTTGTACTCGCGTGCATCGCGCTGTAGCCATTCCAGCAACTGATCCAGCTGCGCCGCAGGCGCGGCTTGCGCAGGGGTGGCCAGCGCATGCGCAAACTCCGCCTGTACCAGCTGTGGAACTTGCGGTGCATAAAGGCGTGGCAATCGGGCCATGGCGGCGGATTCTGTAACGGTTGGAAGCTGGATATTCTAGCGCGTGCAAGCCCCATAATAATGAACTAACCTAAGAAGCAACGCCTATTGCTTATCGGGGGAGTGTTCATGCAGTCCAGTCAAACTGTCCAGTCCAACGCGGCGCAAGCTGCGCGTTTTCATATACGCAAGGTTGCCGTATGCGGCGCGGGGGTAATGGGCGCGCAGATCGCCGCGCATTGCGTGAATGCCGGCGTTCCGGTTGTGTTATTCGATCTGGCCGCCAAAGAGGGCGATAAAAGCGGCATTGCTAAGCAGGCCATTGCGCAACTTAAAAAGCACAAGCCCGCGCCTTTGGGTACGCCTGAATTGGCCGACCTTATCGTTCCCGCCAATTATGACGACGACCTGGGCTTGTTATCCGAGTGCGACCTGGTAATAGAAGCCATCGCCGAACGCATGGATTGGAAAACAGGCCTATACGAAAAGCTGGCCCCCGCCATCAAGCACGACGCCATCATTGCCAGCAACACCTCCGGACTGTCTATTACCCAACTGTCGCAAGCCTTGCCGCCGGCCCTGCGGCATCGGTTCTGCGGCGTGCACTTCTTTAATCCGCCGCGTTACATGACCCTGGTCGAACTGATACCCACGGCCGACACTGAACCGCGCCTGCTCGATCTGCTTGAAACCTTTTTGGTCTCGCAATTGGGCAAGGGCGTCGTACGCGCCAAAGACACCCCCAACTTCGTTGGCAACCGTATCGGGGTCTTCGGCATATTGTCGGTATTCACCCAGGCCGAGAAATTCGGCTTGTCGTACGAACTGGTAGACGAGCTGACCGGCTCGCGTCTTGGGCGAGCCAAATCGGGTACCTATCGCACGGCGGATGTCGTCGGTCTGGATACGCTGGCCCATGTTATTCGCACCATGCAAGACCAACTGCCCGACGACCCCTTCCATCCTCGCTATAGCGTGCCGCCGGTATTGGCGGCCCTTATCGAGCAGGGCGCCCTGGGCCAAAAAACCGGGGCCGGCTTTTATCGCAAGCAGGGCAAAGCCATCTTGCGGCTGGACCCCGCTAAAAAAGACTACGTACCGGCCGACGCCACGATAGACCCGGCCGTGGCCGAGATCCTGGCGCTGAAGGACCCGTCCAAGAAGCTGAAAGCCCTGCACGACTCAGAGCATCCACAAGCCCGCTTTGTGTGGGCAATACTGCGCGACAGCTTCCATTACAGCGCCGTTCATCTGGCCGATATTGCCGACACGGCGCGCCAGCTGGACCTGGCCATGAAATGGGGCTTCGGCCATGCGCAGGGTCCGTTCGAGCTATGGCAATCGGCCGGCTGGCACCAAATCGCCAACTGGATTACACAAGACATCAATGCCGGAAGAACCTTGTCCAGCGTACCGCTGCCTGAATGGGCCACGCGCGGTTCGGTATGGGAAGCGCAAGGCGTGCATACCGCAGCGGGTTCGTGGAATCCGCGGCAGAAACGCTTCGAGGGCCGCAGCATCTTGCCGGTATACGAGCGGCAGGTGGGCGCGCCGCGCCTGGTCGGAGAAACCCCCAGCCTGGAAACCAACGTCGTTTACGAAGACGACGCGGTACGCTGCTGGACCTTGCCCGCGCCCCATCCGCGCGACGTTTTGCTGCTGTCCTTTAAAACCAAGATGCACACGCTTAGCCCACAGGTGGTGCAAGGCATCGTGCATGCGGTCGACTTGGCCGAGGCCTCGTACAAGGCCCTGGTCATCGGGCAGCTAGACGAGCCGTTTTCCGCAGGCGCCGATCTTAAGGCCATGCTGCCGGCTTTCGCGCAGGGCGGCGCCGCGGCTGTGGAGCCCATAGAACGCGAAATGCAAGACATGGCCATGCGCCTGCGCTATGCCCAGGTTCCGGTGGTGGCGGCGCTGGCCGGCATGGCCTTGGGTGGCGGCTGCGAACTGTCGGTGCATTGTGCAACACGCGTCGCTCATTTTGAAACCTATATTGGCTTGGTGGAAGCGGGCATTGGTCTGGTGCCTGGCTCCGGCGGCTTAAGTTATTGCGCCCGCCGGGCGGCGCAGCAGCAAGCGGAAAGCGCACCCGACGCGCCCTTGCTGGCCTTTGTTAAAAAATTTGCCCTCTCGGTCGCCACCGCCCAGGTGTCGGCATCGGCCCTGGATGCGCGCAAAATCGGCTACCTGCTGCCCAGCGACACCATAGTCATGAATCGCCACGAGCTTTTGTACGTGGCGGTGCGCGAAGCCGCCACGCTGGCCGAATCGGGCTGGCGCGCGCCCTTGCCCGCATTGTTTCCGGTTGCGGGCCGCGACGCCATTGCAACCCTTAAGGCGCAGTTGCTCAACATGAAAGTGGGCGGCTACATCTCCGACTACGACTTCACGGTGGCCGAAAAAATCGCCACTGTTTTATGCGGCGGCGATGTGGACCCGGGCTCTCTGGTCGACGAGGCCTGGATGCTGCGCCAAGAGCGCAAGGCCTTCCTGGATTTGTTGGTTCGGCCTGAAACGCAAGAACGCATCGCCGGCCTGCTGAAAACCGGCAAGCCCGTACGCAACTGACATCAAACGGAGTCACGCATGGCCACATTGCAACAAGCGTATATTGTCGCGGCAACCCGCAGCCCCATCGGCAAGGCGCCGCGCGGCATTTTCTCGCACACCCGTCCCGACGATCTGTTGGCCACGGTCATACAAGGCCTGTTGGCGCAAGTGCCCGGCCTGGACCCGGCCGCCATCGAAGACGCCATTGTGGGTTGCGCCATTCCCGAAGGGCCGCAAGGCCTGAATGTAGGGCGCATAGGCGCACTGCTTTCAGGTTTGCCCTCGTCGGTGGCCGGCGTTACGGTCAATCGCTTCTGCGCTTCTGGTTTGACAGCGATTGCCATGGCCGCCGACCGCATACGCGTGGGCGAAGCCGACGTCATGATTGCCGCCGGAACCGAGTCCATGAGCCTGGTGCCGACCATGGGCGTCAGCACCTCCTTCAGTCCGGAGATTTTCCAGCGTGACGAAAACCTGGGTATTGCCTACGGCATGGGCCTTACTGCCGAACAGGTGGCGACCCGATGGAAGGTATCGCGCGAAGACCAGGATGCCTTCGCCCTGCGCTCGCACCAGCGGGCCATAGCGGCCCAGCAGGCAGGCGAATTTGCCGACGAAATCCTGCCCATCGATGTCGTCAGCCGCCAGCCCGATTTGCGCGCCGCGCCCGATGCCTTAAATGACAATGACATCATCGTGCGGCATAAAACCGTCGCGCTCGATGAAGGCGCCCGGGTCGATACCAGTCTAGAGGCGCTGGCGCGTCTGCGCCCGGTGTTTGCCGCAAGGGGCAGCGTCACCGCCGGAAACAGTTCGCAGATTTCCGATGGCGCCGGTGCCTTGCTGGTGGTGTCCGAACGCGCACTCAAGACGCACAATCTGACGCCTATCGCGCGTTTCGTCTCGTTTTCCGTCAAGGGCGTGCCGCCGGAAATCATGGGCATAGGGCCGAAAGAAGCCATTCCGCATGCGCTGAAGCTGGCCGGGCTTACGCTGGATCAAATCGGCTGGATAGAGCTGAACGAAGCCTTCGCTGCGCAGTCCCTGGCCGTCATCCGCGACCTGGGCTTGAACCAGGATATCGTCAACCCCATGGGCGGCGCCATCGCGCTTGGCCACCCGCTGGGCGCAACGGGCGCCATACGGGCCGCCACGGTCATACACGGCATACGCCGCCGCAAGCTCGATTACGGCATGCTGACCATGTGCGTAGGTACCGGCATGGGCGCGGCCGGCATCTTTCAGCGGGTGTAAGCCAGGGGTTTGGCGCTTTAGAGCCTGCCGGCCTTTCAGGCGCGGGCAGGCCGGCTGCCGATGAAGCCGGTGGCCAACAGGGTGCCCAACAGCACAATAGCGGCGCCCAGCACCACATTAAGCGTCAGGGGTTCGTCCAGCAGCATTACCCCCCAGAACACGCCGAAAATCGGGGCCAGAAAGGTAACGGTAATTGACTTGGACGCGCCCACCCGCGCCACCAG
>DATCYE010000182.1:0-3409 GCA_036570485.1 Pusillimonas sp.
TCGCCGCACGGCCGCATGAGCGCATTTCAACGCGCCCAGATGTATTCGCTGCAAGACGCCATTATTCACAATATTGCGGTCAAGGGCGTGTTCGATGAATGCCAGGACATCGTCAAGGCACTCGCCGGCGACCTGCAATTCAAATCCAAATACCACCTGGGTGCGGTTAATTCCATCAATTGGGCACGTATCGCCGCCCAGGTTGTCTACTACTTCTGGGGCTGGCTGCGCAGCACTTCCGGGCTGGAGCAGCAGGTGTCGTTTGCCGTGCCTTCGGGTAATTTCGGCAACATACTGGCCGGCCACATCGCCCGCCGCATGGGGCTGCCGGTGCGCCGCCTGGTGCTGGCTACGAACGAAAACAACGTACTGGAAGAGTTCTTCGGCAGCGGCATTTACCGGCCCCGCGCGGCAGCGCAAACGCATGCCACATCCAGCCCGTCCATGGATATATCCCGCGCCTCCAACTTCGAACGCTTTGTCTTCGATCTGCTGGATGGCGACCCGCAAAAGGTGCGCAGTTGCTGGGACGAACTAGCCCGAACCGGCCACTTCGATCTAAGCGAATTCCAGCCTTTGTTCCAGTCGCGCTATGGCTTCGTGGCGGGCGTCAGTACGCATGCTGACAGGCTGGCCACTATCAAGTCCCTGCATGAACGTACGGGTGTGCTGATCGACCCGCACACGGCCGATGGCGTCAAGGTGGCGCAAGGGTTTGTAGAACCGGGCATACCCATGCTGGTGCTTGAAACCGCGCTGCCGGCCAAGTTCAGCGAGACCATCGAGCAGGCTACCGGTAAACCTGCGCCCGTGCCGGCGCATTTGCAAGACCTGGCCGATTTACCCCAGCGTGTCCATGTCATGGATTGCAAGGTCGAACTGGTTCGCGATTATATAAAGCAGCACGCTCCGGCGTGATGGTCGGCGGGCCGTTACGGCTCGCCATTGCGGCAATGTTCGGTTGCAACGGCCTGATTGCGTTTTGCTACACTGGATCGACCTTCTAAGGAGCCTGATATGCCAAACGAAAATCATGCAGAAACAGAAGTCGTCAAAATTCATCCGGATGGCCGCCGTGCTGTGGTGTGCATTCGGGCCAACGGTCGGTCGTATTACCAGGCCTTTGGCCCGGACGGATTCGGCGTGGGGGTATATGACCTTAGTGACGAAGCAGAGGCAGCCGCCCAATGGGCTTGGGATTTCCTTCAGGAAGAGCCGGCGTTGCGCCGGCTTGCACTGATGCAGCTTATCGTCGACAAGCTCAAGCTTCAGTTTCCCCTGGAGTCGCCCGAGGTCGTCCTGGGGCTTAAGGAGTAAACGCTAGAAAATGCTGACATTTAGCCATTTCCTTGCCATTGGGGTCGGCGCTGCCTTGGGCGCCATCAGTCGCTGGCTATTGGGATTATGGCTGAATCACGCGCACGCCGCTTTGCCCTGGGGAACCCTGGCGGCCAACTTGGGCGGTGGTTATCTTATCGGCATCATGCTGGGGGCGCTCTCCATCTACCCGGAAGTGCCGATTTGGCTAAAGTTGATGCTGGTCACCGGCTTCCTGGGCGGCCTTACTACTTTTTCCACGTTTTCGGCCGAGACCTTCGGTCTGCTGGAGCGTGGCGCCTATTTGCATGCTTTAGGCTATAGCGGCGTCAGCCTGCTGGGCAGTCTGGCGCTGACGGCACTGGGCTATGCAACGGTGCACGGCTTGCGGCCTTAATCGGCGTCAGGCCTGGGCGCTATCCCCACTCAAGGTATTGTGCAGCAGGTCGGCCGCCTTGCGTCCACTGCGCACAGCACCTTCCAGCACGGCCGGATAGCCGGTGTCGGTCCAGTCTCCAGCCGCCCACAGGCGCGGCCAAGGCGTGTTGTTGCTGGGCCTGGGTAGGCCCGGTACGGCGGCAAACGTCGCGCGTTTTTCCACGATCACCTCATAGCCCTGCACAGCGGGCATGGGCGCGAACCGTTGCGTTTGTTCGCGTATTTGCTCTATGACGGCCGCCACGACGCTTGCCCGGTCGTGATCTTGCAGGGCGCTCGCATCGCTGATCACAATATGCAGCAAGGAGGCGGATGCGTCATCAGATGTATGCCCCGGCGCGTCGCCGCGACTGAACAGCCATTGCCCGAAATGCAGCCGCGCCGGGTCGTCACGCAACAGCAGCATGGCTTGCGGCAGTGTCCAGGGCTGGGTCAGACGCAGGGTGATGGTGGCTATCGGTATGTAGGTAAAGGCCGAGAGGGCGGCCAGATAGCATTCACCTTGATCCGATGGGCTGAGTTGCTTCAGTAGCTTGTGGCTGCCTGGCGCATTGGCGGCCAGCACGGCGGCGTCGAAAGGCATGCCGTCGACGTCCACCTGGGTGGGCGTGCAAGCCAGTTGCCTGACGGCGTGCCCCCGCTTCAGGCTGGATGCTGCCGCATTGCCTTGTGCAAGGTAGCTTTCCAGTTGGTCCGGCCATAATTGCGATAGATCGACATTCGGAATCAGCACGTCCGAGGCGTCCCGCGTGCCACCCAGGCTGTCGCGCAGGACGTGGGCGAATAGTTGCGCGCAGGCCTGTTCCAGGGGGGTGTTCAGCGCAGCCAGGCATAGCGGTTGCCAGAACCCGCGTATGGCGTGTGCCGACTGCTTGCCGCGGCGCAGCCACTGGGCAACCGTCAGGCCGGTTTCGAGCTGCCAATCGCCGGCTTGCAGTTGCGCGGTAATGGTTATCAACCTGGCTTTTTCCCGTAGGCCCAGCCCGCGCGCGGTCATGATGGCGGCAAGCAGGTGCAAGGGGGCGGGCAGTGCGGCGGCTCGTAACTTGAAACGACCGTCGGCCGATTCCAGCGTAAGTCTTTCCCGATGAAAGAGGACGGCGGGGTCCAGGCCAAGCGCGCGCATCAGCGCCAGGGTCTCGGTGTAGGCGCCCAGCAATATATGCTGGCCGTTATCGATATGGGTGTTCAGCGCGCGCGAATGGACGCGGCGTGCGCGGCCGCCCAAGGTCTGGGCCGCTTCGAAGACGGTAACGGCATGCCCGTATTGTTTCAGCCGTTGCGCGGCGGCCAGGCCGGCCCAGCCCGCTCCGACGACGGCGATATTCATCGGCCGGGACCTGTTTGCATATTGGAGCATAAGGTGCCCCTTCAGTGCGGGTCGGCCCCAAGGCGCTTGACCAGCCCACGCCCTCCGCCGACCCAGACCTTCCAGGCCAGCCAGAATTTGCGTATGGGAGTAAGCGAAATGCGCTGGTCCAGCACTTGCCAGTTGTCGCGCTCGATTTCACACAGCAGTGCATGGTAGATGGCAGCCATCATCAGGCCCGGTCGCTGGGCGCGGCGGTCGGCCTCGGGCAGCGCCAGCATGGCCTCGCGATAGCATTGCCTTGCGCGTTCCGTCTGGAAGCGCATGAGTTCGACAAAGCGGTCG
>DATCYE010000183.1:0-5360 GCA_036570485.1 Pusillimonas sp.
GCTTGAACAGCGCAAACACCAGCGCCGTCGCCGTCAGCGCCTTCTCGCCGCCCGACAATAAATGTATGGTGCTGTTGCGCTTGCCCGGCGGCTGAGCCATGACTTGCACGCCGGCATCCAGAATTTCGTCGCCGGTAATCGACAACCTGGCTTCGCCGCCGCCAAACAGGCGAGGAAACAGTTCACCGAAATGCTCATTGACCGTATTGAAAGTGCCTTGCAGCAACTCGCGTGTTTCGCGGTCGATCTTGCGTATGGCATCTTCCAGGGTTTCGATGGCGGTGCTCAAGTCCTGATACTGGGAATCCAGGAAGCCCTTGCGTTCGCTGGCCGCCTTCAGCTCGTCGAGCGCGGCCAGGTTCACCGAACCCAAGCTGTCTATGCTGCGTGAAATTCGCTGCACCTCGGATTGCAGCCAGTTCGGCCGGCGCCATTCATCTGGACGCTGTTCAAGCAATTCGCGCAGTTTCTGCCTATCGACCTGATGCTCGGTAAGTTGCTCGGCAAACTGCTCGACCGCCAAACGCGCGGCCTGTTCCTGCAACTGTAATTCCATGATGCGCGCGCGGCGCGGCTCCAGCGAGCGCTCCAGGGCAACGCGCTCTTCGTCGGCGCTGCGCAGCATTGCAGCCAGATTATCCAGCTCGATACGCGCCAGACTTAGGGCCTCCTCGCGCTCGGCGCGCAGCTCCAGCGCATCTTGCAAGCCGGCCTGCGTGGCCGATGCATCCAGCTCGAACAGTTCGCCCTGCAAGCCTTCGAGTTCCGCATTGGCACGCTGCGCCTGATCTGCCGCCAATTGAAGATTGCGCTTCAATTCGGCAATACGCGTTTGCAGGGCGCGTTCGGCGTATTCGGACTCATGCACCGCACGCTCCAGGTCGCGTAGATGCTGACGGGCTTTTTCAGCCTGCGATTGCAGGTCCTCGCCCGACATCTCGGCTTGCGAATAGCTTTCTTGATGTTCGCCCAGCTTGATGTCGAGCGATTCGAACTTGACCTCGGCCTCTTCCTTGCTGGCCCGCAGCTCTTCGGTTTGCAACGTGATTTCGGCCAGTTCTTCGCGAATACGGGCAGCTCTTTCGCCCGACTGTTCGGCCTGCTGTTTCAAGCGGGAATATTCCAGCTGAACGTCATGCAAACGCCGGGTCAGCTCGGCCGCCCGCTGGCGCGCGGGCCCCATGGACTGCGATACCTGTTGCCAGGCGCCTTCGGCGCGCGCCACGCCGGCCAAGGCCTGATCGGCGATCAATTGACTGGCTTTTAGATCGCGCCGCAGGTTTTCGATTTCTTGCTGCCGGGCCAGCATGCCGGCCTGTTCGGAATCGGGTGCATAGAAACGCACGCTGTGCCGATCGACCAAATGGCCTTCCCTGACGACGTATAGCGCGCCTTCGGGCAGATCAGGGCGCTGGGCCAAGGCTTTGACCACATCGTCGCACACGTACACCTGTTGCAGCCAGTCGTTCAACAAAGTGCGCAAGTCGGGATCGCTGATGCGCAGCAAGCTGGCCAACGAGGTCATGCCCTGGGCCGGGGCTACGGCGGGGGCCGCCACCGGCAATTGATAGAACGCCAGCCGGGCTGGCGGTGCATCGCCGACGAAGGCGCTGGCATGTTCTAGCTGGCGCAATTCCAAGCCGGTCATGCGCTCGCGCAATACGGCCTCGAGCGCGGTTTCCCAGCCGCTTTCGATATGCAGCTTTTGCCACAGACGGCCCAGGCTGGTCAGTTCGTGATGCGCCAGCCAAGGCTCCAGTGCGCCCTGCTTTTGCACATCTTCCTGCAGCTTGCCCAAGGCGGCCAGACGCGCATCCAGGCGGGCCACAGTTTGCGCTTCGTCTTGCGCCGCAGCTTGCGCCTGGCGACGCTGCTCGTCCAGCTCGGGCAGGCGGTCTTCCAATTCCATCAATTGGGCCTGGGCTTCGTCCAGCTGCGCCTCGATGGCGGCGCTGTCGCCGCCAAGGCGCTCGATATTGGCCGGATCGGGCGCATTGAGGTCGCGCAGTTCCTGCTCCAGCCGTTCACGACGCAACTCCAGCGACTGCAATTGGCGATCGGCATCGCGTTGCGCCTGGGCGACCAGGGCAAGATCCTGCTCGACGCGCGCCAGCACGCTGCGCATTTCATCGCGCGAGGCAGCGGCGGAGCGCAATTGGGTTTCGATACTGGGCAGTTTGGCCTGCGCATCGTCGACCTGCGCACGTCCCTCTTCGGTGCGCGCGGCGGTCGATTCAAGATCGGATTCGGCCTGAGCGATTTGTTCGGTGCAGTGCACCTGCTGATCGGCCCACTCTTGAAGCTGCACTTGCAGTTGATTGCGGCGCGCCTGCACGCGATTGCGCGATTCGACCACATGACGGATTTCGGCTTCCAGGCGGCTGACCTGAGCTCCCGCCTCGAATAGCAGACCCTGCGCAGCATGCACTGCGTCGCCGGCTGCGTAATGCGCTTGCCGACGCGACTCCAGCGCCGACTCGCCGGCGCGTAAACCCGCTGTGGCCGCTTCCAGTTCGGTCTGGGCCTGCTCTATGGCCAGGAATCGGGCTTGCTGGTCTTCCTGGGCATTGCTTTCTTTAAGCAGCCACAAGGCATGCTGCTTCTGTTCGCCATCTTCCTGCAAGGCCCGGTATTGCTGTGCTACCTGCGCCTGCCCCTCCAGTTTTTCGAGCTGACTGGTGAGTTCGCGCAAAATGTCTTCGACCCGGGTGAGGTTCTCGCGCGTGTCGCTCAGACGATTTTCGGTTTCACGGCGCCTTTCTTTATAGCGTGAAACGCCGGCGGCTTCTTCCAGGAACACCCGCAGCTCTTCGGGGCGCGCCTCGATCAGCCGATTGATCATGCCCTGCCCGATGATGGCGTAACCACGCGAACCCAGGCCAGTACCCAGGAAGATATCGTGGATATCGCGCCGCCGCACCTGCTGGTTATTGACCAGGTAACTACTGGTGCCGTCGCGCGTCAGGACCCGTCTGACGGCAATTTCGGAATACGTGCTCCATTGCCCGGCAGCCCTGCCTTCGGAATTGTCGAAAACCAGTTCGACCGACGCCCGGGCGGCCGGCTTGCGATTGCCCGAGCCATTGAAAATAACGTCCTGCATGGACTCGCCGCGCAATTCGGACGCCTTGGTCTCGACAAGCACCCATCGCACCGCGTCGATGATATTGGATTTCCCGCAGCCGTTAGGCCCCACCACGCCGACCAGTTGGCTGGGCGTGGGGATAACCGTCGGTTCGACAAAGGATTTGAAACCGGCTAGTTTTATCTGGGTCAGACGCACAATAAGCGAATAATTAAAAGTAGGCTGCAGGCTCCGCAAGGAATGCGGGACGATGACGAAAACAACATGCTGACAGGGTCGGCAAAGCCGCCATGCGACCGGCTCGTATGATAACGCACCGCGCCTAGCCTTCCACCCCCCAAAGAAAAAACTAGGCTATTATTTTCTGCTCGTGCCGTCGACGAGCGCTATACTCACTAACATTTTTTTGCTGTTTTTTGCATGGTCAACCCCCAACACGCACGAGATCTCCATTGAAAAAAGGCTTTTATCTGGTCATGATAGCCCAGGCGCTCTCGTCCGTGGCAGACAACGCATTACTCATTGCCGCCATAGCGCTGATAGCCGATTTACATGGGCCCGACTGGATGGCGCCCATGATGAAATGGTGGTTTGCCCTGGCCTATGTTGTGCTGGCCGCCTTCGTGGGGGCCTTCGCCGACTCCTACCCCAAGGGTCGCGTCATGTTCGTTACCAATGCCGTCAAAGTATGCGGCTGTGTGCTGATGTTCAGTTACGGATGCTTCGGCCTTGGCAACAACGATCAATTGCTGCTGGTGTTCTGTGCCTACACGCTGGTGGGCATAGGCGCGGCGGCGTATTCGCCAGCCAAATACGGCATTGTCACCGAAATGCTTCCGCCCGAACTTCTGGTCAAGGGCAATAGCTGGATAGAAGGGCTGACCGTACTCTCCATCATTTTCGGCACCGTTTTGGGCGGCGTGCTGATCAGCCCCTCGGTCTCGGATGCGGTGCTGTCCCACGCGTGGCTGCCCGCCTTTGTACAGACACGCACCGAAGGGGCAATTCTTATCATCGGCTTGGTCTATTTACTGGCCGCCGGGACCAACCTGCTGATACCCCTTACCAACGTGCGTTACCCCAAGCAGCAGACCAACCCCATCAAGCTGCTTTGCGCCTTTAACGGCTATGTAAAAATCCTGTGGCACGACAAGCTGGGACAAATATCGCTGGCCGTTACCACCTTGTTCTGGGGCGCGGGCGCAACGCTGCAGTTTATAGTCATCGAATGGGGCGCGCAGCACCTGGGCTACCGTCTTGATCAGGCCTCGGTGCTGATGGGCGTGGCGGCACTGGGTACCGTGGTCGGTTCCATTCTTGCCGGACGCGTCCCCTTGAAACGAGCGTTGGCGGTGTTGCCGGTGGGCGTGATCATGGGCTTTGCCGTCATGCTGATGCCTATTGTTCACGAATCCTGGGCGGTTTATGGCGTTCTGCTGCTGATAGGTGGTTTGTCGGGCTTTTTTGTCGTGCCCATGAATGCGCTGCTACAGCATCGCGGTCACGTTCTGCTGTCGGCCGGCCATTCGATTGCCGTGCAAAATTTTAACGAGCAGTTGAATATTCTACTGATGCTTGCGGTGTACAGCCTGATGCTGTGGCTGAACCTTCCCATCAACATCATCATCATTATTTTCGGCGTGCTGGTATCGGCCCTGATGCTGGTGTTCATGTATTGGAACCGGCTGAATCACCGTGCCAATCCGGGCCTGGAAAACACCATAGGCCAGCACGGCCATGGGCAGGCCCTGCGGCAACACTGACGCTTATGCGATAGAGCGCGCCAGGTTCAGGTCGCGCCAGGCATCGGCCTTGTGCTGAGGCCGCATGAGCAAGGCGGCCGGATGGTGCGTCGCCACCAGCGGAATCTCTTGTCCCGACTCGCTGCGCACCTGATGCACCTGCCCTCGCAAGGCGTCCAGCTCGGCATCCACTTCCAGCACCGCCTGGGCGGCCAAGCGCCCCAGAGCCAGAATGCGTTGTGGCTTAAGCAGGGCAATCTGCCGCTGCAAATACGGCTTGCAGGCAGCGATCTCGTCGGGCCTGGGCGTGCGATTACCCAAGGGCCTGCACTTGACCAGATTGGTCATGAACACCGAAGCATCGGCCTCCAGACCAATAGACGCCAGCATTGCCTGTAGCAACACCCCTGCCTTGCCCTGAAAAGGCAGGCCTGCGCGATCATCGAAGTCGCCCGGCGCCTCGCCGATTAGCATCCACTGCGGCGCATGACTCGCCCCCGAACCGAATACCGTCTGGCTGCGCCCCGTATGCA
>DATCYE010000184.1:0-6858 GCA_036570485.1 Pusillimonas sp.
CGCGCCTTCAACGACCCTTTCAAGCCGGACGCGGGTATTGCCATACTGCGCGGCAATCTGTGTCCCGATGGCGCAGTGATCAAGCCGTCGGCGGCTACACCGGCCTTGCTCAAACACACGGGCCGCGCGGTGGTATTCGAAAACAGCGATCACATGCACCAACGACTCGATGATGAAAGCCTGGATGTCGACGAGAACTGCATTCTGGTCCTGAAAAATTGCGGCCCCAAGGGCTATCCAGGCATGGCCGAGGCCGGCAATATGCCGCTGCCTCCCAAGATACTGCGTAAGGGCATCACCGACATGGTGCGCATCTCCGATGCCCGCATGAGCGGTACTGCTTACGGTTCGGTGGTTTTGCATGTGGCGCCCGAAGCCGCTGCCGGCGGCCCCCTGGCACTGGTTCAAGATGGCGACATGATCGAACTCGATGTGCCGGCTCGCAGCTTGCACTTGCAAGTGACCGACGCCGAGCTCGAACGTCGTCGTGCAGCGTGGAGCCCCCCGCAGGCACCCATGCAGCGCGGCTGGGTCAAGCTGTATGTAGACCATGTGCAGCAAGCGAACACCGGGGCCGATCTGGATTTTCTGGTCGGCAAGAGCGGCGCAGGCGTACCCAAAGACAGCCACTAGCTTAAGGAAAAGCGAAATGAAGGTGCTTATTACCGATTACGACTTTCCCGACCTGGAGCTTGAGCAAGCCCTGTACGCTGCAGCCGGCATCGAGGTGGTTGTAGCGCAATGCCGCAGTGAAGCCGATGTCATCGAAGCTTCGCAGGGCTGTCAGGGCCTGTTGGTGCAGTATGCCCCCGTCAACCGGAAGGTATTTGAGGCCCGCCCCGATATCCGCATCGTCAGCCGTTACGGAGTTGGCTACGACACCGTCAATGTAGATGATGCGCGCGAGTATGGCGTTTGGGTGGGCAACTCACCTGACTACGGCGTGGGCGAAGTGGCAACGCATGCATTCGCCATGATGCTTTCTTTGTTGCGCCACGTTGCGTTCTACGACCGCGACGTCAAGGCAGGAAATTGGCACTTTACGTCATCCGGCACCATACGCCGCGTATCCGAAATGACGTTGGGCATACTGGGTTTGGGCCGTATCGGCAAGCGCATGGCCTATATCGCCGGCCCTAGCTTCAAGCGCGTCATCGCATGCGATCCCTACATCATCGACGGCGATTTTCCGGCCAACGTCGAGCGCGTCTCGCTGAACGAGCTGCTTGCCCGCAGTGATGCGCTTTCCCTGCATGTGCCGCTTACAGCCGAAACCCGTGGCATTATCGGCCGCGAGCAGCTGGCGAAAATGAAGCCGGATAGCGTTCTGGTCAATACATCGCGCGGGCCGGTAGTCGATATCGATGCACTGCTCGATGGACTGAATCGGGGTCAGCCCCAGGCCGCTGCGCTTGACGTTTTGCCGATCGAGCCGCCGCCCACCGATGCGCCTATCGTTCAGCATCCAAGGGTGTTATTGTCGCCGCATGCGGCCTTTTATTCCGATACGGCCGAGCGCGAATTGCGCCGCAAGGCTGCGCAGAATCTGATCGATTGGGCCCAAACAGGCAGGCCCACCTATGTGGTTGCAGAAGGCACAAACAATCATCCGTAAGTAGTACCAATATAAAAAGGAACGACGCATGGCATCAGTGCAGATTCGGGCAATACAAAAATATTTTGGCGGTACGCAAGTTATACGGGGTGTGGATATCGATATCGAGGATGGTCAGTTTGCCGTTCTTGTCGGCCCATCGGGTTGCGGAAAGTCAACTCTGCTGCGCATGCTCGCGGGCCTGGAACAGATCACCGAAGGCGAAATCCTGATCAACAATCGGGTCGTCAACGATGTGCCGCCCAAAGAGCGCGACATTGCCATGGTGTTCCAGAACTATGCCTTGTATCCGCACATGACGGTATTCGACAACATGGCTTTTTCGCTCATGTTGGCCAAGATCGACAAGGCAACGGTTAGGCAACGGGTTGACCGCGCGTCCGAAATCCTTGGGCTGGGCGAGCTGCTGCAGCGTTATCCGCGTCAGTTGTCGGGCGGTCAACGCCAGCGCGTGGCCATGGGCCGCGCGATTGTGCGCGACCCGCAGGTTTTCCTGTTCGATGAGCCTTTGTCCAACCTGGATGCAAAGCTGCGTGTGCAAATGCGGGCCGAAATCAAAGCGCTGCATCAGCGCTTGCGTACCACCTCGGTATACGTCACGCACGACCAGATCGAAGCAATGACCATGGCCGATCAAATCCTGGTCATGCGCGACGGCATTGTCGAGCAACGCGGCCGGCCACTCGATCTTTACGATCGACCCGATAACCTCTTTGTCGCTGGCTTTATCGGTTCGCCGGCCATGAACCTGATTCCTGGGGTGTTGCGCCGTAGTGCGGATCAGATCCAGGTTGAGTTCGCCGACGGTACGCGCTTGCCCGCGCCACGTCGCAGCGGCGCCATCGCCGGTGAAGAGGGGCAGAAAGTTATTTACGGTGTGCGGCCCGAGCACCTGACCGTCGACACCGAGGGTCAGGGCATAAAAACAGCAGTCGGCGTGGTTGAGCCAACGGGTGCGAATACCGAAGTCTACTCGCGGTTCTGCGATGTTGATCTGATATCGATATTCCGCGAGCGTCACGATTTTTCGGCGGGTGACAGTCTGCGGCTCATGCCCGACCACGAACGCACCCACTTGTTCGATGCAGGAACAGGCAGGGCGCTTATAAGCAGTTGAAGTAGGTGATTTGAAGTGCAGGCCGCTTTATACGGAACTTGTTCCAACAACCAAGGAGTGGAGACATGACAAAACTTACAAGACGCGATTTTTTGGTGTCTACGGCATCAGTCGCAGCAGCATCAACATTGGGCGGCAGCGCCCATGCAGCAACCGAACTTAATTACAAACCTGAAAAAGACGCCAAGCTGCGCGTGCTTCGGTGGAAGCGCTTCGTGCAGGGCGACGAAGATCTCTGGACGGCCAACACCAAGAAGTTCACTCAGCAAACCGGTGTTGAAGTTCGTGTAGACAACGAAGGCTGGGAAGATGTCCGCCCCAAGGCGGCGGTTGCCGCCAGCGTGGGCAGTGGTCCCGACATCGTTATCGGCTGGTTCGACGATCCGCATCAATACCCCGACAAACTGGTCGATTTGTCTGATTTGGCCAACTACCTGGACAAAAAATATGGCGGTTGGTACGACGTGTGCAAGCGCTATGGCATGCAGGGCGACCGCTGGATATCCCTTACGCTAGGTGTGGTGGGCAACGCGCTGTGCTACCGCGAAAGCCAGGTAAAGGCCGCGGGCTTCGACACCGTTCCCAAGGACACTGCCGGTTTCCTAAAGCTATGCCAGGCTCTTAAGGCCAAGGGCACGCCTTGCGGCTTTGCTCTGGGCAAGGCGGTGGGCGACGGCAATAACTGGGCGCATTGGCTGTTGTGGTCGCACGGCGGCATGATGGTCGACACGAAGGGCAATGTGGTGATCGATTCGCCCGAAACCTGGGCTGCGCTGGAATATGCCCAAGAGCTTTACAAGACCTTTGTTCCCGGCACGCTGTCGTGGCAGGATCCATCCAACAACAAAGCTTTCCTCGACGGTCAGGTCAGCCTGACCGCCAACGGAATCTCGGTGTATTACGCAGCCAAGAATTCCAAGGATCCCAAGATGAAGGCGATAGCGGAAGACATCCAGCATGCTCACCTGCCTATCGGCCCCATCGGCAAGCCCACCGAGCTTATGCAGATCACGCAGATGATGCTGTTCAAGCACTCCAAGTATCCGAATGCGGCCAAGGCCTACATGCAGTTCATGATGGAAGCCGACCAGTACAACCCCTGGATGGAAGCCGCTATCGGTTATGTCAGCCAGCCGCTTAGGGCTTACGAGGCCAACCCTATCTGGACGGTCGATCCCAAGCATACGGTATACCGCGATGCGGCCGCTCTTATGCTGGACAATGGTCACGCGGGCCCATTGGGCACGGCGTCGGCGGCGGTCATGGCCGACTACGTGGTGCTGGATATGATCGCCAGCGCCGCAAGCGGAGCCAAAACGCCCAAAGAGGCGGCGGCGCAAGCGGCTGAACGGGCCAAGCGCTACTACAAAACCTAAGCGCTTTTGCCCGGCTAGCCGGGCGATTCTGTTGCTTTGCCTGCCTTGGCGCTGCCGAGGCAGGCAGGGTGGGCTTCAACCCGGGAAAGAATATGCTTTCACGCACACTGAACAATAACAATGTACTGGGGCTGCTGTTCATGCTGCCCCTGGTAATAATTTTGGTACTTTTCCTGACCTATCCGCTGGGTCTGGGTATTTGGCTGGGCTTTACCGATACCAAGATAGGCCGGGTTGGAGATTGGATAGGGCTGGGCAACTATGCCTACCTGATCGGCGACTCGATCAGTCAGTTGGCACTGTTCAATACAATTTTCTATACAGTGGTGGCCAGTGTGCTGAAGTTCGCGCTTGGGCTTTGGCTGGCCGTGCTGCTGAACAAAAACCTGCCGTTCAAGGCGTTTTTCCGATCCATTGTGCTGTTGCCCTGGATCGTGCCTACGGCACTGTCGGCGCTGGCTTTCTGGTGGCTCTACGACGCTCAGTTTTCCATCATCAGCTGGACACTGGTCAAGTTGGGCATCATCGACACCTACATCGATTTCCTGGGCGATCCCTGGATGGCCCGTTACTCTACTATTTTCGCCAACGTGTGGCGCGGCATTCCCTTTGTCGCCATTACCTTGCTGGCTGGCTTGCAAACTATTTCGCCGGCACTGTACGAGGCTGCATCCATCGACGGCGTGACGCCCTGGCAGCAATTCCGCTATGTGACATTGCCCTTGTTGACCCCGATTATCGCTGTGGTCATGACGTTCTCGGTGCTTTTCACGTTCACAGACTTCCAGCTTATTTATGTGCTGACGCGCGGCGGCCCTCTGAACGCCACCCACCTGATGACGACCTTGTCGTTCCAGCGCGCCATACCCGGGGGTTCGTTGGGCGAAGGTGCCGCACTGGCCATCATGATGATCCCCTTCCTGCTGGCGGCCATCATGTTCTCGTATTTTGGGCTGCAGCGCAGGGCCTGGCAACGTGGGGAAGATAAATGAAAAAAAATAATCAACAAGATCTTGAGCAGCAGGGCATGGATTATTTGCAGTCCATCCCGCGCCGGTGGGTCACTATCTATATTCCGCTGGGCATTTTCGTGTTTGTGCTGCTTTTCCCGTTTTACTGGATGGCCATGACGGCTTTCAAGCCTAACGAGGAAATGCTCAGCAGTGCCAATCCTTTTTGGGTCATCGCGCCGACCCTCAGCCATTTCAAGCATTTGCTGTTCGATACGCCCTTCACCGGCTGGCTATGGAATACCGTCATCGTTTCTACTGCCGCCACCATTATTTCATTGGCGGCCAGTGTGTTCGCGGCCTATGCCATCGAACGCCTGCGCTTTCAGGGATCCAAACAGGTGGGCCTGGGTATATTCTTCGCCTACCTTATTCCGCCTTCCATTTTGTTCATTCCCCTGGCGGCCATTGTGTTCCAGTTGGGTCTGTTCGATACCCGCATGGCGCTTATCCTTACCTACCCGACCTTTCTTATTCCCTTCTGCACCTGGCTGCTGATGGGCTATTTCAGGTCCATACCCTACGAGCTTGAAGAATGCGCGCTGATTGATGGCGCCACGCGCTGGCAGATCTTGGTGAAGATCATTCTGCCGCTGGCCGTGCCGGGGCTGATCTCGGCGGGCATTTTCGCCTTCACACTGTCCTGGAACGAGTTCATCTACGCCTTAACTTTTATTTCGTCGTCCGAAATCAAAACCGTGCCGGTAGGCATCGTTACCGAGCTGGTCGAGGGCGACGTATACCACTGGGGTGCACTGATGGCGGGTGCGCTGCTGGGCTCACTGCCGGTGGCCATTGTCTATTCCTTCTTCGTCGAATATTACGTATCGGGAATGACTGGCGCGGTAAAGGAATAAAAGAATGGCGCGGCCGTAAAGCGGCCGTACCATGCGCAAAAGTGCGGCGAACCCGCCGCGCCCGCCTTAGCGGCCAGAGGCGGGCTTCTTCATGGTGTGCGACCATTCCCAAGCTAGGTCGCGCCGCAGCCGCGTATTGATCGCGGCTGCCGCCAGCATGGCAATCAATGCGCCTAGGGCGGCCAGCCCCATGTCTTTGTGCGCGTCCCAGATATCGCCCTGGGTTCCCAGGTACTGCATGCCAAGGTCGCCGCCGAACAGCATGGCTGCTCCCCATTCGATCAGTTCGTACAGCGCCGAAGTGCTCAAGGTGAAATCCAGTGGCAGGAAGTAGGCCCAGAAACCGCGCACTTCGACGATACGTAAAAAAAACTCGCGGATGGGGTAGGCCAGCAGCAACCCATAGCAAAAATGTACCAGTCGATCGTAATGGTTGCGTTCCCATCCGAAGACGCTGTTCAAGGTGTGGCCGGTAAGCGTCTGCCACCATCGGTCGTAGGGCACTTCGGAATAGGTATAGTGCGACCCCAAGGTATGCAGGGCCAGGAACAGCAGGATCAGTAGAAGCGAGACGTTTGAAAAACGGAACATCGTTCTTATGAACCAGAGCAGGCCGAACAGGCCCGCGACCAGCATATTTTCCAGCAGCCAGGCGGGACGGTCGACGGGTTCGATTGCCAGGGCCAGCCAGAGCAGTAAGTAGGCTGAGGCGGCCAGCTTTACCGCGATGCGGCTGGCAGGGCGTTGTTCCGGCAAGGCCTGAATGGGCTCCGCTGTCATCCGTATGCTCCTAAGGCAAGATTTTTCTTGCCAGCCAGGCCAGTGCGCTTAGGGCCAGCACGGCCAGTATGCTGAAAATGATAACCGCAGGCGCCAACCCCCA
>DATCYE010000185.1:0-2815 GCA_036570485.1 Pusillimonas sp.
TTTTTGTTCGGATACTAATTGCGTGAACAGCCTGTCCTGCTCTGCTTCCAGCTCTTCCTGCCGTTTGCGCAAGGCCGCCAGCACTATTTCGTCGGCCGATTGGGCCACAGTGCGGGGCAGGGGCGATGCCGCCTGTCCCGATACGGCCTCGCCTCCACCATTTAAGGGGTTCTGCGCGAGTATCTTGGGCTGGATCGGATCTGCTTCGCTGCGAGCGTTCACCAGCGTGACCTCCAGGCTGGTGATCTTAGTCGCAGGCACGGGTGGACTGACGAAATGCACGGTCAGCGCGGCCGCATGGATGGCCAGCGACAGCACCAGGGCGATGCGCAGGTAATCGTTGCGTGGCGTAGGCAAGCGCAGGGGGACGGAAAGCGTCGACATGTTCATGGCCTATGGCGGGCTTGGCTGATCAGGCTGCGACCACTTCCCGCAAGCGGCAATCCAGTTCAAGGGCAAGTTCGTCAAATCCCAGGATATCCAAAGTCACTGCCTGGCCGCGCTCCAGTTCGGGCATGGAGGAAACCCGCGTCACCAACGGCGCGCAGTCCAGGCGCACCAGGTCGTCGCGCAGTACATTGCCCTGGACCGTATGCAGGTTTTGTTGCTGCAGCCAGCGCATGCACCAGTAGCGCTCCATTGACGACTGATAGTCGCCCCAGGCCGCATACTGCGCATCGAAGGCGCCGATGATGGCGAACAGGTCGGCGTCTTTGGGCTTGAAGGGCGCCACCAGGCGCGCCGAAACGCCATGCTCGGCCGTGGCCAGTATCTGCCATTGATTGACCAGATCCACATAACGCCGCAGGGGCGAGGTCGACCAGGAATATTGCGGTACGCCTATGGCTTCGTGCGGCAGCGCATGGGTGGACATGCGTACGCGTCCAGCCTGCTGCGAGCGGTAGATGCCGGGCACGCCATGCTTGGCCAGCAGGCCGCCCCAAAGGTTGTTGGTCAGTATCATGTACTCGGCAACCAGGCGGTCCAGGGGCGCGTTGCGGCGCCTGGGGATCAAGCGTACGGGTGTGTCCGGATCGTCGTAGGGGCCGTCCAGCGCAAACGAATACTCGACTCGATTGTTGTTCTCGGGCTTGCCCCGTATTTGATCGCGCTGGGCCGACAGGTGCTGCGCTAAGCGCCATAAGGGGCGTAGCCATTCGCCATAGGGCAAGGCGCTATCCGGATCATCCAGGGCCTCTTCGGTGACCACGGCATCCAGTGTGTCGTGGCGCAGGTTCTCGCGTACGTTTATGCGCTCAAGGCGAGTTTCCCAGGACAGCAGTTCGCCCGTGGCGATATTGGCTTTTACGTAGAGTGAGAGCGCTGGCTTGGCTTGGCCGGCGTCCAGAGAAAACGCGCTGATGAGCTCGGCCGGCAGCATGGGGATTTTCAGGCCCGGAATATAAACCGTGGACATGCGGCTGCGGGCCAGCTTGTCCAGATCGCTGTCGCGAGTAACGGCTAGCCCCGGCGCGGCGATGTGGATGCCTATGGTGGCGAAGTCCCCGTCTTGCTCTGAAACCGACAGCGCGTCGTCGACTTCGATGGTGCTGCTGTCGTCCATGGAATAAGCCGTTACGTCGGCCAGCGGCAGGTCGGCGCCCACGTTGCCAAGTTCCACCGGTGCAAATTGTGCACCTTTGGGAAAGTGCACAGACATGAAGCGGTGCTGGTGCAGCGCCAGGGCATGCGGCCAGGCACCGAGCGACAGAAGCAGCTTCTCGGGGCTGGTGCCAAGCGTATTGATTGCCGCCTCAAAGGCTTTCCATTCCATGGAGTTTTTGTCGGGCCGGGTCAGCAGTGTTTGCGCGACCGCCGCGATTTCGGGCGGCAGCGAGCCCGCGACCATCTGGTCGGTCCAGGCCTGTTGCAGGGCAGCCTGCTTCTGCTTTCTCTCGATGGCCGCCAGGGCGGCTGCCAGGATATCGGGTGGGGCGGGGCGATAACATCCCTTGCCGCGCCGATGAAAATACGCAGGGGCGCTGTTCAGCGCGAAGATCAGGGCGGCTTTTTCGACAGCGCTGGGCGGATGGCCAAAGTAGTCCTGAGCGAATGCGATGGCCTCGAATTCTTCTTGCGGGGCGCACTCCCAAAGAAAGTCGATTTCCAGGGTCTGCGCAAGCGCTTGCCCCTGTTCCAGCAGGGCGGCCGGAGCCGGCTGCTCGAAGTTGAACAACACGCTGGCGTTCTTTATTTTGCTGCGCTTGCCTGATTCGGACTCGACCTGCATGGTCGAATCGCTTTGCGAAAATATTTTTTCCGCTTTGAAATTTCCGCTGTCTTCGTAAAGAACGTACATAATGATCCGTCGGGATGCGCGCTACGCGCATGGGTGTGTAAAAGTATTGGCCGTATCAACCGGGGTTCAGCGCAAAGGCCAGCGTTTCGGGCAGCCATTGTTCAAAATCCGTCAACCCATGGTCGCTGCCTTCTAGAATGCGGCCCTGGCTACCGGCGAACCAGTCCGCCATTTCGCGCCAATCCAGCACTTCGTCGCCTTTCGCGGCCAGCAGATAATAGCGTTGCGGATGAGCCGGCTTGCCAACCGCCATTTCCGCCAGTTCGTCGACATATTCGGGTAGAAACACGAAGGGATCGTTGGAATGGTACATGGTGTGCTCGCCCACCTGGGTCGCAAGATCTCTGGCTGCATATACGACCGGGTTCAGGACGATAGCACGGCATTTCCAGTGTTCGGCCAGGCAGGTGGCGTAATAGCCGCCCAGCGACGAGCCCATGATGACCAGATTTTTTTCCGGATTCAGGCCCTGCGTTTTTTGGGCCTGCTCTATAAGATAGTCGGCCAGTTCGATGG
>DATCYE010000186.1:0-4713 GCA_036570485.1 Pusillimonas sp.
CACCGCGCTGGCCCCCAAGCCCATCAGTTTGACGACCTGTTCATGGCTATGAATACCGCCGGCGGTGATCAAAGGAATGTTTTCTTTTTCCAGATCCAGTTCCTTGAACAGCTCCAGAGTGCCTGCCAGTACAGTTGCAAAAGCAAAATTGGGATTGTCCAGCGCGTCTGCGGTCGGCGCGCCAAGATGGCCTGCCGCGTATTTGGGATTCTCGATGACGATGGCATCGGGCAGTCGGTTCTTGCGCATCCACTTTTTCAAGATCAATCCTATGCCGCGCACGTCCGACAAGATGGGGATGATCGCCGTCTTGGGAAACCCGCTGGTCAGCTCGGGCAAATCCAGCGGCAGGCCCGCGCCCACCACCACGGCATCGGCCTCGCTTTCGCAGGCCTGACGCACATACGAGGCGTACTCGGATACGGCCCGCATGATGTTGACCGCCACCAGCCCCCTGCCGCCGGCCATTTTTTGGGCGGCTTTCACTTCCCGATCGAGCGCGACCAGGTTGACCGAATCGATCAATTCCTTGTTGCGCGAACGGCCGGTCTGTATCATGAGGTCGGGATGATGACGGCGCAGATCGACGCTGGAAATCGTACCCATCGCCCCCAGCGAAGCCACCGTTCCGGCCAACCTGTGGGCCGACACGCCTACGCCCATGCCTCCCTGCACAATAGGCAATAGGGCCTTGCCTTTCAACTTGAGTCGTTCCAATGCAGTCTGCAACACAGTAATGATCCTTGCTTAAAAATAACGTCGTATAAACGCAGATATCACTATGTAGGCAAAAGCCGGCAGCTTCCTTAATAAATATCAAGGTTCCCGCGTTTACCCGAATGTAAAAATACAGCATAGTCAATGAGGTTATGACGGCCTTCGGGCCTATACATGTGTAGGGTTATGAACATATCCATTCTTATCAGGCATAAACACTGATGCAGCGCGCCCTGTCGTTTCAACAATCTCCGGCACCCGGCGTCCCGCTACGCTTTCTGTTCACCGCGCCCGTGTTCGTGCTGCTGGCCGCATTGCTGCTGCTCTGGTCGGGTCCTGCGGCGCTGGCTTCCCGCTGGACTGGGCAAGCACTGGCATTGACTCATCTGCTGACGCTGGGCGTACTGGCCAATGCCATGGCCGGCGCCTTAATGCAGATACTGCCGGTCGCCACGGGCATTCGTGTGCTGGCGCCGCGCGCAACGTCCATCGTCGTGCATGCCTTTCTGAACCTGGGCGTGCTGGCGCTGGCCACCGCTTTTCTTTCGGTTCAACCCTGGCTGTTTGCAATGGCCTTGCTTATGTTGTGCATCGCCCTGGGTTGCTTTCTGGCCTCGTGCGTGGGCGGCTTGTGGAAACACCGCAAACAGGCCACCAAGGGGTCTACCGAAATCCTGGCCACAGTCAGGCTGGCGCTGGCCGCGCTGCTCGTCACGACACTGATGGGCGCGCTACTGGCGGCAAGCTTTGCCTGGCCCTTGCCATTTTCGCGCTTGTACACCAATGCCCACGGTGCATGGGGGCTGCTGGGCTGGGTCGGCTTGCTGGTCGTAGGCATCGCCTACCAGGTGATTCCGATTTTTCAGGTAACCGAAATCTATCCCAAGCCGGTCACCCGCTGGCTTGCGCCCGCGATCTTCGCGCTGCTTGTAGCGTATATGGCCAACACGATTGCCTTGCCCGCCATGCGCCTGGAAATCGACGTGATTATCGCTACCGCAATCCTGGCGGCCTATACGATTTTTGCCGTGGTCACCTTCCATCTGCTTTGGACGCGTAAAAGGCCCAAGGCCGACACCACCACCCTGTTCTGGCGCACGGCCATGCTGAGCCTGGCCGCCTGCGGGCCGGTCTGGCTGGCCCAAACCGCCGGCGCCGGCGATTTATCGGTCGCGCTGGGCATGCTGTTCATCGTCGGCTTTGGCTGGTCGGCCGTCAACGGCATGTTGTACAAAATCATTCCCTTCTTGCTGTGGTATCACGCGCAAAAAGACCTGACCGTCGCGCTGCGCGTCGTGCCCAAGGTAAAAGACATCATTCCCGACGAGATCGCCGCGCGCCAGTACTGGGCGCATCTGGCTGCCGTCGTGCTGCTGGTGTCGGCCAGCCTATGGCCGGCTCCGTTTACGCAGGCAGCAGGCCTGGCGCTGGCCGTCTCGGCGGCATGGCTGCTCATCAACATGGTCAATGCCCTGCGCCTGTATAGGCGAGCCAGGAAACAAATTGCCCTGGCATTGGCTGAACTAGCCTAGCCCTGATAGGCGCTTAGCCGGACAACATTCAAAATGGTGACCTCGCGGCCCTTGACCTTGATAAGTTCATGCGCGCACAAGTCGTGCAAGATGCGTGAAAAATGCTCCGGCGTCAGGTTTAATCGCGAGGCAATTACCGTCTTGCTGGTTTCCAGGCGAAAGTGATATCCGTCTATACATTCTTCGTCTTTCAGCAGATAGCCAATGACGCGCTGGGTACCTGAGCGCAAGGAATACGCCTCGACGTCGCCCATCAGGCTGTGCAGACGCTGGCTAAGGCCAGCCAGCATCTTGCGCGCAAAACCCGGATGCCGATCCAGTTCGTTGAATATGACGGCCTTGCCCACATGCAACAGCAAGGTATCGGCCAAGGCCTGGGCAGACACAATATAGGCTTTCTCCATGAACATCAGCGCTTCGCCGAAGCTATCGCCAGGCCCGATAAGACGCACGACTTTCTCGCTTCCGGCGGGCGACACGAACATCAGCTTGATCTGCCCGTAAACCACGGTGTGCAGTCCCACGCAAGACTCACCGCGATGAAACACCATTTCTCCGCGTGCGACCTGCACTTCGGTCGTACCCGATGCAAGATTATCGAGTTCGTGTGCACTTAACTCGTTGAATAGGGGTAACCTGGCCAGGAAATCCTGGATACGGGTCTTGCCGCTTGTCATATTGTTAGAATCCTATAACGATGCTGTTGTGTCGCGCCGAAGCGGCGCAGGAGTCCTACTTCAAAACGACTCATGTGATCAAAACTCTGTTCAACATTGCCGGAACCCTGGCATTGGTTCTGGCCGTCATGGGCCTGTTCTTGCCCCTACTGCCCACCACGCCGTTTCTGCTGCTGGCGTCGGCCTGCTATGTACGCGGCTCCGAACGCATGCACCGCTGGCTGCTTGGCCACCGCATACTGGGACCTTATCTGATAGGCATACAGACAGGTCGGGGTATCCCTTTGCGCGCCAAGATCATTACCCTGATTTTCCTGTGGGCTACGCTGGCCGTTTCGGCCTGGCATGTGCCCCTGCCCTGGGTGCGCCTGCTGCTTCTGCTTCCCGGCATGGGCGTTACCATCTACCTGCTGCGCATGAAGACCCTGACTGCGGCGCAAAGTCATGCCGCCGCAAACGACAGCCGGCTTAAATAAGCTTGGAATACGTCGATACCGTGGGCTGCCCCAAATATTTATCGAACACCATGCCGATGGCGCGCACGAATAGACGACCCTTGGGTGTAATGCTTATACCCTTGTCATCGAGCCGCATCAGGTCCGCTTCGGTAAAGGTTTGCAGTCTTTCCAGCTCGGGCTCGAAGTAGGTCGCGAAATCGATGCCGTAGGTTCGGTTCAATGTCTGAAAATCCACAGGCATGCTGCACATCAAGGTCATGATGACCTCACGGCGCAACACGTCGTCCAGGCTAAGCTCAAAGCCCTTATCGATAGGCAGCCTGCCGCCGTCCAGTATCTGATAATAGGCGTTCAAGCTACGCACCGACTGGCTGTACGAATGGCCCACCTTGCCGATCGCCGAAACACCCAAGCCGATCAGATCGCACTCGGCACGCGTTGTATAGCCTTGAAAATTTCGATGCAGGCTGCCGTCACGGCGCGCCAGGTTCAGTTCGTCGTCGGGCTTGGCGAAATGATCCAGACCGATATATACATAACCGGCTTCAAGCAGTCGGCGCGTCGACATCAGGAATATCTGCAAACGCTCTTCCGCGCTGGGCAGCTCATTGGCTGAAATCAGCCGCTGCGCCTTGAACCGGCTAGGCAGATGGGCATAGTTATACAGTGCAATGCGATCCGGTGACAGCCTGATCAACTGATCAAGGCTGCGGTCAAAGCTGGCCAAGGTCTGCCTGGGCAAGCCGTAAATAAGATCGGCATTGACCGACTGGAAACCTGCGGCGCGGCTGGCATTTAACGCCTTCTCGACCATTTCCAGCGGCTGAATGCGGTTAACGGCGGCCTGCACATCGGGATCGAAATCCTGAACTCCAAAGCTGGTACGGTTAAAACCCAGTCCGGCCAGCATAGCCAGCGTAGCTTCGTTCACGGTGCGCGGATCGATCTCGACACCCAGCTCGGCGTCGGGCGTGAATTCAAAATGGCTGCGTAAAGACGTCATGAGGCCCGTCAGCTCGGCAGCACTCAGGAAGGTAGGCGTTCCACCACCCAAATGAAGCTGCGTCGTCTTGCGATCCGAGCCAAGGCGGCCCGACACCAGGGCTATTTCCTTGTCCAGATAGCTTAGATACTGAGCTGCCCGACTGTGATCTTGCGTAATAACCTTGTTACAGGCGCAAAAATAGCAGAGCGATTCACAAAAAGGCAAATGCACATAGACCGATAACGGAGGATTTGCTCCGGCCGTGTTGCCGGCCCGTTGCGCCAAATAGCTCTGGTAAGTATGTTCGTTAAAGCCCGCAGCGAAACGGTCGGCGGTGGGATACG
>DATCYE010000187.1:0-3919 GCA_036570485.1 Pusillimonas sp.
TTAAGGAAATGGCGCCGGTGTCCAGCGTGCCGACTTTTTCGCGGGCATGCAGCGGCCCAATGGGCGCGGATTGGTCGAATGCCTTGCCCACTTCCCCTGGACGCCCCTGCTTATTGGCTTCGCCTTGCCGATCGCGGCGCGTCATGTCCAGACCTATGGCATCACCCCATACGCAGGCAGCGGCCTGTTCAGTGGTCAGGTCACGTCCGCCCTTGTCCAGCGCCACGACCAGTTCGATTTCGTAGTGCAGGTTGGACGTCTTGGACGGGTAAGGCATGGAACCCGTCTGGCCGTCGGCCACGTTCAGCAGCGCGTCGGCGGGCTTGCAAAAGAAGAAAGGATCTTCGCGCCCGGTAAAGCCCATTTCCTTGGCATGCTCGGCATAATTGCGGCCTACGCAGTACACGCGGCGCACCGGGAAAACAGCATCGGAACCCGCTACTTGCAAAGCGGCGACGGGTAGAGCCGGGATAATTGTGCTTGCCATTTTTATTTGCTTCCTTTGGCGTAGCGTGCAACGCCGTCGGTGATTTCCTTGCGGGCGGCGTCCACGCCTTCCCAACCCTTTACTTTTACCCACTTGCCTTTTTCCAGGTCTTTGTAGTGCTCGAAAAAGTGCTGGATGCGGGCCAGATCTTCTGTTGGCAGGTCATCCGGGCTTTTGATGTTGCGGTAAGGCGGATAGAGCTTGTCCACCGGCACGGCCAGCAGCTTGGCGTCGCCGCCTGCTTCGTCATCCATTTGCAGAACGCCGATGGCGCGCGAACGAATGACGGCACCCACCTGTATTGGGAAAGGCGCCAGAACCAGTACGTCTACGGGGTCGCCATCGTCGGAAATGGTTTGCGGAATATAGCCGTAGTTGCACGGGTAGTGCATGGCCGTCAGCATGAAGCGGTCGACGAAGACGGAGCCCGAGTCTTTATCGACTTCGTACTTGACCGGATCGGCATTCATGGGGATTTCGATGATGACATTGAATTCTTCCGGCAAGTTGTTGCCGGCGGGTACGCGCTCTAAGCTCATGCTAGGTTCTAACCTTAAGGATATAAATGTAAAAAGAATTCAGGACCGACTGGGCCCCCGCGTTGGGCGGTCGGATGTTTGTGATAAGTCGACACCGGGGATGGGGGCGCTGTCGAAATACTCGTCAAGCCCGTCTAGCCCGCCTTCACCAGCGGTGACGGATGGGAGAACATCGGATGCAACAGGCTCCGGCGCGGTGACAAAAGCCGCCACGGCATCAGTGAAGTCATCGCCGTCAAAGTCTGCCGCGCTGGCGGCCATGGGTGCCGGCATATCGCGCAACACCTGCGCCTGCGGCATGCGCCCGACATCGATAAGCGTAGGATCGCCGCGCGTATCGGCGGCAGGCAAGGCCCGGCTGACCGGCAGCACGGGCAGCACGCCCGCCACGCCCGATGCCAAACGCCAGTGCCTGGAGGCGTCGTCGGCCCGGCCCAGGCGGTCGTACAAATTACCCAGCAAGGCATGGATGCGCATATCGCTGCGTATCTTCATGCTGCGCAGCAGATAGTGCTCGCCCTGCCCCCATAGCTCGCCGGTCAGGCACAGATTGCCCAGCGCCGCCAACAAGGAGGAATCGTCGGGGTTGGTTTTAAGCCAGACCTCGGCCTTGCTAAGGCGCCGCGCGACATGCTCGGGCGGGCATTGCGAATACACATTGAGCAGCCTGGATTCCAGGCGTATCTGCAAGGCCGCTTCGAGAATGCGCGAGGCTTCGTCGATATTGCCTTGCGCTTGCTGGATGCCGGCCCCGGCCAAGGCAATATCGGGCAGAGTACGTTCGTCGGATTTCAAGTCGCCCCAGATAGCCTTGAAGCCTTCCGGGCCGCCTGCTTGCAAGCGTGCTGCCGTCGACGTTTCGATCAGTTGCAGGGCTTCGGACTTTTCAAGAATGCCACGGCGCAGCAGCAGGCGTGTCAGTTCGTAGACACGATCGTGGTTGCGCAATTGACGATGCGCGCGCAGCAACAGGCGCGTGGCGTGAAAATAACGCGAGCTGGCGTCCTGCAAGGGCTGCAATAGCACCAACGCATCTTGCGGACGGTTCTGGTCCAGATACATTTCGGCCGCTACGGTGGCGGCCGCTTCACGCAGACGCGGATTATTACCCGCGCTTTCTTGCGCTACGGTCAAGGCCTGATCACGCCGGCCGAATTCACCCAGATGGTGTGAAGCACGCGCCGACGCCAGTCCGGCCAAAACCTTGCGGCTTTCCGACCGGGTTTTGCCCAGCAACTTGGAAAGCTCTTTTTCAGCTTCGGTGTAGCGACCCTCAAGGACGTTGATCCAACCATTTTCCAGCAGTTCATGTTCGCGTTTTTGCGAACGTAGGCTGCGCCAGGAACGGAAACGCTCCGGGCCGCCGCTTATCCAGGCCAGCACACGCAGCACAATGTACAGGATCACGAAGCAGGCTAAGACCAGCAGCACTGCCAGGGCCAGCGAAAGCTCGATTCGCCAAGGCTGGGCCACGATAAGCACGTTGCCGCTGTGATCGCGCAGCACCAGAGCCAGGCCAACGGCGGCGATAAATACCAGTAATGTCCAAAACCAGGCTTTCATGGCTTACCCCTGCAACTGGCTTGAGCCGGTGCCCGTGGACTGGCCCGGCTCCGTCTGGGGAACGGCCGGATCGGTTTCAGGGCTGGCGGGCGCATCGGGTTCGGACTGCGGTTCGGATTGCTGCTCAGATTGCTGCTCGGGCGGCTCGATAGCCTCTTCTTCGGCCTGTCGAAGATTGGCTTCGCGCAAGGCGGCAATGGCCTGCAAGCTATTGTCGACCGTGGGCAGCTTGACGTCGATAGGAGTATCGGCCAGTTGACGGGCTATCTTCAGCGCCTGCCGCGTCTGCTGCGACCTGGGATCGAAGCGTGTTTCGATGGCTTTGAGCATAGTGGCGGTTTCGGCATTCCAGACCTTGGGCTGGTGCATCATCAGCGCCAATTGCGCCGTCATGCTGCGCAAGCGCAAGGTTTCGCGAAAACGCGTGGCCTGATCGGGCGACATCAACAAAGCGGTGGCGTCATCGACGCGCCGCACAGTAATGAACTGGCCCAAGTCCTGCCTTAGGGCTTGCCATGCCGAACCTGACCATTGCCGGGCGGTTTCCAGACCTTGTTGCCACCAGGGGGCATTGGGGTCTATATAGCCGTTATCGCCAGAATCGGGCGAGGCGGTCGGCGCAGCCCCTTGCGGCGCCGGCACAGGCTCGGGTACGGCATCGTCGGGAACCAGCAAAGCGGCTTCGCTGACCAGATTGGACAGCTCGTCTAGTTGGGTGGATAGCAAGGCGACGTCTATGGTCGAGGCGGCCCGCAAGCGATCAAGGTCGCCATTGATGGTTTGCAGCAAAGACGCCAGACCCGGGCGATTGGCGCGTGCCAGTTGAGCCTGCGCGGTTTCGAGCGAAATCACGGCATTGGCGACGTTGCCGCCCAATTGCAATTGCTGCTGAGCGATAGTGACCAAGTGATCGATGTCGTTGATCAGCACTAAATCGGAGCCGCTGTCGGTCAGCGTCTGGAAAGCCTGTTCAAGACTGTCGGCCTGGCTTTGCGACTCGCGCAGCGAGCTTTCCAGGGCGGCGATTTTTTGGGATTGCTCTTGTGCCAGCGACAAGGCCTGCTGAGCCTGCTCGACTGCCTGATTGGCCGCGCTGGCGCTGCTTTGCACTTGGCCAGCCAGACTTGTACGGGTTTCGTCGAGCAAACGCTGTTGATACCACAGCCCGGCCGCCAAGGCCAGAGCGATCAACAGAACGATAAGGAAAGCAGGCAAAAACACGGAGCGCGGCTTGCCGGCGGCTTGGCCTTTCTTGGCCGTAGCGGCGGACGTTGAGGGTCCCGGCGAGGAGGTGGCAGCGGGCGCGGCGGCCTGCGAGGCTTGCTGGATC
>DATCYE010000188.1:0-14982 GCA_036570485.1 Pusillimonas sp.
AAGGGACGGTTGTGTGGCATGGCAAAAGGCAAAGTGCGCCCATCCAGCCGCCGCTGGGCGGCCATGCAGGCATGTTGATCAAGGCGGTTTTATTCTCGATAAGAAGGATCTGTGCGATCAAGCTTGCGCAGCAGGGCAGGCCATTCCATGACGCCGTATGGGCGGCGCGTGCCGGGTTGATAGTTCTTCCATGTTTCCTGGAGCACATCCTGGGACACAGGCCGCAAGGGACTATTGGCCGCCATCGCCGCGAGCTGCGAACGGCAGGCCAGCTCCAGCCTGTGCATCCAGTTGAACGCTTCTCCAACCGTATTCCCGACGGTCAGGGCGCCATGGTTGCGCAGGATCAAGGCTTCGCCCTTGCCCAGGTCGCCGACAATAGAGGCTTGCTCCTGGAGGTCGAGCACCACGCCTTCGTAGTCGTGATAGCCGATGTGCAGGAAACGCATGGCTGTCTGCGTCAAAGGCAGCAGCCCGCACTCCAGCGAAGACACCGCCATCGAGGCCCAGCTATGCGTATGGATGACACAGGCCACTTCGGGCCGGGCCGCATGGACGGCGCTGTGAATGACGTAGCCCGCCTTGTTGATGCCATAGTTCAAATCGCCGAAGTCCGGCTTGGCCAGAATGTTGCCGTCAAGGTCGACCTTGATCAGGCTGGAGGCCGTGATCTCTTCGTACATCATTCCGTAGGGATTGATCAGGAAAGCCCCCTCCTCGCCCGGCACCCGGCTGGATATATGGTTGGCCACCATGTCGGCCATGCCATACATCTCGACCAGGCGATAACATGCCGCAAGGTCTATGCGCGCCTGCCATTCTTCCGCCGAACACTGGTCGCGCATGGACTGTATGCGCAATTCGCCCGTTCTTTCCATCTCTTTTAACTCCCGCTTGAATAGCCCCGCCACCTATGCGTCCGGGCTTCAGAGACTTCATTCTAGGTGCGGTGTATTTTCATGACAAATGATATGTATTTATGTATTATTCAATTTAAATAATAAGTAAGCACTAGGGAATAAGGTGATGAACCGAAACATTTCGCTGCGCCACTTTCGCGCATTTGTCGCTGTTGCCAACACCGGCTCGTTCACCCTCGCGGCGGCTGAACTGTTCCTGACCCAGTCGGCCCTTACGGCCACGATCCAGCAGTTCGAAGATGCCATTGGATTCAAGCTGTTCGACCGTAGCACACGACGCGTTGCGCTCACGTCGGTCGCGGCGGGATTCAAGGAGCAAGCGGAAGGCATACTCAATCAGTTCGAAGGCGCAGTCACCGACCTGGAATCGCTTGCGCATGGTCATAGAGGGCATGTAAGAATTGCAGCGGCGGCTTCAGTCACGCATTACTTTCTGGCCAAGGCCATATCGCGCCTGAAGCAGACGTTCCCAAATATCACCGTTTCCCTACATGACGAAGCCTCGCGTCAAATTGAACGCATGGTCATCAACGGCGACATCGATTTCGCCTTCGCCAGTCCACACAAGCAATTGGCGGAATTGGTGTACACACCCATTTTCGAGGACCGTTTCGGCGTTCTTTGCAACAGTGCGCATCGCTACGCACGCGGTAAGCGGCCACTACGCTGGCAAGAACTTGACACCTCGGATTTCGTCGCCTTCACCGATGACACCGGCATAGGCTCATTTCTTCGAGCCAATGCGCCCCGGGCTGAAATTGCAAAAGGCACCCGCAACGAAGTGTCGAATACATCGTCGCTCTGTGCGCTGCTGCGTGTGGACGGCGGATATTCAATACTGCCCGCATTGGCTGCGGGCCGTGTTGAAGATCGCGACCTTGTGTTCCGGGAACTGATTGCGCCGGCCTTGACGCGCCAGGTCTATCTGGTAACCCGCAAGTTGCGCTCTTTGTCGCCCAGTTCGGAACTGTTGCTCGATGCCATGCGCGCCACCTTGCATGACACGCCTATCCCGCCTTCGGTACGCATACTGGACATCTAAAAAGCATTCGGCCTTCGGAAGCAATGCTCCTGAAGGCCGGCGTGTTTACCGCAACAACATGCTTACAGCACGGGCATCTTTGCGTCGCGTATTACTTTGCCCCACTTCGCCCGCTCACGTTCGATGTGCGCAGTGAAATCCTGCGGCGTGCCGCCCGTGGGCGTTGCGCCAAGCTCGCCCAATCTCTTGCGCACATCGGGATCTTTCAGAATAAGATTGATCTCTTTATTCAGGCGATCAATGAGGGGTTGAGGCGTGCCGCCTGGCGCAACCACACCGGTCCAGGATAGAGACTCATACCCCGGCACCATGGATTCTGCAATAGTCGGCAATTCAGGCATGGCGCCCAGGCGCTTGGCGCTGGTAACGGCAATGGCCTTTACCTGACCGGACTGCACCATAGGCAGGGCCGAAGGCGCATTATCGAAGATCATGTCGACCTGCCCGCCGATCAGATCCACCAATGCCTGACCGCTACCCTTGTAGGGCACATGCATCAGGTCGACCTGGGCCATGCTCTTGAACAGCTCACCCGACATATGAGTCGAGCTGCCCACGCCGGACGATGCGAAGGTGTACTTGCCCGGGTTGTCCTTCAGCAGCTTGAGCAGCTCTGCGCCCGTGCTGGCAGGCATCTTGGGATTTACGATCAGGACATTGCTGATTGACGCCGTATAAACCACGGGAACCAGATCCTCGAACATCTTGTAGCCAGGCCTGGAGTACAAATACTCGTTCATGGACAGGATGCCGGTAGTACCGAACAGAACGGTACGCCCGTCCGGCTTGGCTTTGGCCACCATAGAGGCACCGATATTGCCACCCGCACCTGCACGGTTCTCGACAACAACCGGCTGCTTGACTGCGGTGGACAAGCGATCTGCCAGGAGCCGACCAATAATATCTGTGGACCCGCCGGGCGAAAATGGAATCACCATTGTGATTGGACCATCGAAGTCGGCAGCTTTTGCAGGTATGTTGCCCGTCATTCCGAGAACGCCGATCACTGCGGCAACCGCAGCCGGCATACACTTTGTCCGCCAAGCGCCGGCATTTCGTTTTGTATTGTGGTTCATCATCCCCTCCTCCGGGTCGACATGACATAAATCAAGAATAAGGATGATAGGAAAGGGAACCTTCAATAACAAATGAGAAATTTAGCGCTATTAATCTGTTTTATTAATAAATAAGGGCGATTCGCGTGGACGGAACAAAGTAAAGCCGGCGCCCCGTAGGTCGCCGGCTCATAGTGGTCAAACGAAATGCCGCGAACCGCTACGCAGCAGCAGGTAGAATCATGTTGCTGTCGTTGAGTTCGCCGGTATAGCCTACCAACTGGATCAGGCCATCACCGGACTCCAGGCTCATGTTCCCGTTTTGCACGAATACAAAGGTATCGCCATCATGTTGGAAAGCAGTCCAGTTGTCGACCTCGACATTGGCGGCGGCAGTCTCGACCTTGGCCAACAATGACGCCATGGCGTCCACGTCGATATCCACACGCATGCCCTGCAGCACATCGCCGGTAAGCTCGCGGGGATCGGCAGCGGCGTCATGCTGACCGAACACCAGCTCATCACCGGCACCGAACTCGACCACGCGCATCGCGCCGGCCAGCAGCCCGTCCTCGCTACCCACATCCTTGAGGTTCGAGATCTGCTCGGTAAACTGGATCCAGTTATCACCCTTGCCCGCTTCGACGGTCATGCCCAGGTTGCCGTCCAGATACAAGGTGTTATCCCCGGCCCCCAGATCAAGCGTACGATTGGCGCTGCTGCCCGAAACCTGATTATCGTCCGCGAGCACCACGTCGATACCAAGCGAATCGTCGCCGCCTCCCAGCAGGACCTTCCAGCCAGGCAAAGATGCATCCTGGTTCTCGGTGATCACCACATCCGCATCCACCGTTGGCGTCAGTGACCCAACGTCATACGATGCCGAACCCTCGCCTTCGATCGTGATGGGCCCCAACGTCATTGTGCCGCCCCCATCGACGATTACCTCTTGCAGAAACTGGCCGATAGGCGAATCTGTACCCAAGTCGATCACGCCTTCCGTGGTGACCAATTGAACCGCTAGGTTCTGCATGACCTGCGCAGCCACAGAAAGATCGATAGTGCTATTGGTAAAGGCTTCAGTCAATGAGGTTCCGGGCGCCAACGCTTCGGAATCGGAAATATCCATGGTGAACTTCAGTACTTCACCGTCCAGGTGGGCGCCGGTCACATCAATGCCACGATCAGCCAGGAACTGGATCAATGGCGCAGCCGCATCGCGGATATCGTCCAGCGTGAGGTTACCGGTATCGCCCAGGCCATCACGTAAGCGCAGCAAATCGGACGGGGTCAGACTGAAGGTCTGATCACCGCTCGGGCTTGTAAGCAGTATTTCGCCCGTCAAGGCGAGCGTCATGGTGTCTCCGGTGCGAAACGCCTGGGCTTTGCCATCGGCGCTCCATTGCATGGGTATGCTGCCAAACTCTGTCACGAAGGTGATCGTACCCGAGGAATCGTCCAGTTCGGCACGAAACAAATTAGGATTGCCTTCGGCCTCGCCATGAGGCGCAGGCCAGCTATGATCATGTCCATGACCGTCATGATCGTCGCCAAACTTATCCTTGAGTTGTGAAAAAATATCGAAGGAGCTAAGTAGCGTTGCTCCTGTTGTCAAATCAGGGGCAAGATCCCGATTGAAGAATGTAGTCGAAAACGAAGCCATGTAAACCTCCCAAGGGATTGGTGAAACGTACAACCGCGTGAAGTAGGCATCCGCGCAACGATGCAACGGCGCAGCTTGATGCTAACAACATGCTTGCGATTGACTATGACATTCCATGTCGATCTACGAGTATTCTGGTTTAAATGTAATGGCCGCATGGCCCATGGAATTTCGGGCTTGGCGCCCAAAACCGCTTTAATCATGGGGCGATGAGGCAAATTTTTCTTGAATCAGGCGGTGGCCTCAAGATAAACCCCGTTTCAACTAGGACAAAAGGATTACCGAGATATGTCCAACGCCACCGGCTTGCTCAAATAGAGTTCATTGATCAAATCGAAATCGCTGCTTTCAAGCTCGCCTACGACACGCTCCAGTTGCAGGCGAGCCAATAAATACTCGAGCCGTGTCTGCTCCAGCTGCGACCGGGCCTCGAACAGCACGTCCAGCTCATCGAGCACATCCAGATTACTGCCGACACCGTAAGAAAATGCCTTCCTGGCAGCGTCGACACTAAGCTCGCCCGAAGCCACTGCCGACTGAAGCGCACGAATGCGCTGGGCGCCGTCGACCACATTCGTATACTGGCGTGTGGCATCAGCCAATGCCTTCTCGCCAGCGGCCGCCAACTCATGCTGACGCTGCCGATAGACCTCGCGTGCCCGGGCCACATTGGCCGTCGTGTAGCCTCCGGTAAAAATCGGGATCGCAACGTGAATACCCACCATGAAGGTATTGCTGCGCTGACTCAATGTGGAAAGATTTTCACTGTCTGCATTGCTGTAGCTGGCGACAAGGCTCACTGTAGGCCAGTACTCGCTCTTTGCCTGATCCAGTTCCGCCTGCGCAACGCTTACCGCCTCGCGGGCCGCTCGCGCAGACGGGTTGTTCACACGGGCTCGCCGCAGCCACTCGTCCAGGCTGGCTGGCTGCGGTGACTGCAGTGGAAAATCGCCCCCCGGCCCGACGACGGAATCAGGGGCAAAACCAAGCATCGACTGCAACTCCCGCGCAGCCACCACCAACTCATCGTGCACGACGATTTCGTCCGCCTTGGCGACAGCCAATCTCGCGGCAGTCTCCCGCACTGCAGTCGTCGTGCCCGCATTGCGCGCGTACCTCGCCTTAAGGCCCTCATGGCGCTGCGCCAATGCCGCAATTCGCGCACGCTGCAAGGCGCGTCGATTATGGGCAAGCAACACATTGAAGTAGGCGGCCGCCAGCCGCGAACCCGTTTCCTGCTGGCGTGCCATGAAGGTGGCCGCCCCCTCGTCAGCCACCGCGATACCACGCCGATACCCTGCGTAACGCCCATAATCCAACAATGTTTGCTGCAACTGTACATATGCATTGGACGAGTCGTAACTTATGTCAGACGAAACATCCCGGCCGGAAAAATTGAACTGTGTAATAGTGCCCGAGACACGGCCACGTAGATAACCAGCCTGTATTTGCGGCAGCAAGCCGGCCCTGCCTTGCTGGCGGGCTGTTTGCGCCGCAAGCCTCTCACTTACGGCTGCCTTGTAACGATAGTCGTGATTCAAAGCCATCCGCCAAGCCTGCGACAAATCAACTACGCCCGGTCTGGCAGATCCCGCCTCCTGCGTTGCGGTTGCCGCCGGGCTTAATGCTTGGGACGCTCCGGGCAGCAAGGACGAGCCCCGCAAGGTAAATACATCGGGTACGCGCTGGGCATGCGAAACCGCCATCGCGGCCAGCATCAGCAGAAGAACGCGTGGCGCAGTCAGACACAACATCCGCGCAAATAGCCAGATATGCAATACCGCCACCCTATACCTTGAAGTTGAATGCATACCCGGGGGCCGGATATACGTAGATTCAAGCAGGACGTTATTACAACCACAGCGGCAAACCGGTGCGCAAATGTTACGTTCGTTATATGGCTTTACCAAGCTGTGCAGTCAAGCACACCCAACTGCCTCCAGCGGCCCCATAAGCTCTGGCTTAAGCGCCATCCTGACTTATCTGTTCGCCAACAGGCACGTAAGAAACTGAAGCAAAAGCAACATCACGCCACACGTTGTCATCCAGTAGCCAAAGTTCAGCGGATATAGTGACAGCGCATACTTCGCCCGTGTTGGCGCGCCTTTCATCAGGGTATTTATGACATCGTCCCGCCGTACCGAACTGGGTGTAGCGCTACATCGGTTTCGCAAGGTTTTCTACAGCCTGGCTGCATTCAGCTGCATCATCAATATACTTGGCCTTACGCCGGCACTATATATGCTGCAAGTGTATGATCGGGTACTGACCAGTGCGAACGAAACCACCCTACTCATGCTTACGCTGCTGGTCGTAGGCTTGTTCCTGCTATCTGCATTGCTAGAGTTTGCCCGCTCGCAGGTGCTGATACGTGTCGGCAACCGTTTCGACATGCTTTTGAATCAGCGCATCTTCACCGCCTCGTTCGAGCGCAATCTGCGCCGTGCCGGCGGCAATCCCGCACAAGCCGTCCAGGACCTGACAAATGTGCGGCAATTCCTGACCGGCAACGCCTTGATCGCGTTCTTCGACGCACCCTGGACGCCCGTCTACATTGCCGTCACCTTCATGGTGCATCCACTGCTGGGGTTTATTACCCTGGGCGGTTCGATCATATTGATTGTGCTGGCCTTTGTCACCAACGCCATAACCCGCAGGCCGCTGGCCGAGGCTAACCAGGCATCGATTTCCGCAGCCGCCTTCGCCAACAACCACTTGCGCAACGCCGAGGTCATTGAAGCCATGGGCATGCTGCCTGGCCTGCGAGCCCGCTGGTTCGGACAACACAGTCGCGTACTGGCCCTTCAGACGCAGGCATCCGACCGCAATGCCCGGATCAGCACCGCGAGTCGTTTCGTGCGCATCACATTGCAATCGATTGTTCTGGGCGCGGGCGCCCTGCTCGTCATCGACGGCTCCATCACAGCCGGCATGATGATTGTGTGTTCGATTCTGATGGGTAAGGCGCTGGGACCCGTCGAGCAAGCCATCGGCGCATGGCGGCAAATGCTCAACACCCGCCAGGCATACATTCGCCTGGACGAAATCCTGACGGAAGCGCCGCAGCGCGGCGATACGTTGAGCCTACCCGCACCCAAAGGCCACCTTAGGCTGGAAAATGTCTTCGCCAGCGCCCCAGGCGGGCAAAATGCCATCATCAAAGGATTGTCCTTCGACATTCCGGCCGGCGACGCGGTCGGCGTCATCGGCCCGTCCGCCGCGGGCAAGTCCACCTTAGCCCGCGTCCTGGTCGGCATCTGGCCGTCGCGAGCCGGAACCGTAAGGCTGGATGCTGCGGATGTTTATTTATGGAACAAGGACGAGCTGGGCCCGCACATCGGCTACCTGCCACAGGATATCGAATTGTTCGAAGGCTCGGTCGCCGAAAATATAGCCCGCTTCGGCGCCATGAATGACGAACAAATCATCGAAGCGGCGCAACGGGCCGGTGTGCACGACATGATTCTGCACCTGCCACAAGGCTACGATACTCGCCTGGGTACGGATGGCGCCTCGCTATCCGGCGGACAGAAACAAAGGATCGCCCTGGCGCGGGCAATGTACGGCAACCCCGCATTGCTCGTGCTGGACGAACCCAACTCCAACCTCGACGAGAGCGGCGAAGCGGCTCTGGTACAAGCCATCGCCGACATGAAGCGCCGTGGGAGCACCGTAGTACTTATCACCCACCGCATGAACGTGCTTAACGCCATGGACAAACTATTGGTGATGCGCGATGGCGCCCTGGCCATGTATGGCCCGCGCAACGACGTACTGAATGCCTTGTATCCAAAACAGATCAAGGCTGCGACACAGCCAGAACAGCATCGCAACTCGGGAACCGATTCGAACGGTCCGTACCCGCTCGCAACTCCGTTGCATGCCATCGGAAACGGCCAAACCTGACATGACCACCTACATCGAAAACTCCGCGACAGGCGCGGACAAACTTCCACGCGTCGATACCGACTTCACCACCCCTTTGCGCTGGGGACTTGCAGTGCTGCTCGTGGGCTTCGGGGGCTTTGCCGGCTGGGCCGCTTTCGCGCCGCTGGATGCAGGCATTACGGCCAACGCTGTCGTACAAGTAGCCGGCAGCCGCAAGGCCGTGCAGCACCAGGAGGGCGGCACCGTCGAGCAAATCATGGTGCGCGAAGGCGACTACGTCCGGGCCGGACAGACACTTGTCCGTCTGAACGCCACACGCGCCCAGGCCGAACAAGGCGTTATCAGCTCTCAATACATCACCGCCGCCGCCATTGAGGCCCGGCTGATCGCCGAACGGGACGGCCTGGATCGCGTCAAGCCCATTCCCGCAGTGCAAGAACGCTTCGACGACGACCCACGCTTTATCCGCGCCACGCGGGCCCAGGAGCGTCTGTTCGAAACACGCCGCCAAGCACTGCAAGGCGAGATCGACATCCTGAAAGAAAATCTGCAAGGCGCCGAACAACAACTGGCCGGCTTGAACCAAGTGCAGTCCAATCGGAAATCTCAGATCGGCTACTTGCAGCAGGAATTGCAAGGCGTGCGCAAGCTGGCCGGCGAGGGCTACCTGCCACGCAACCGCATGTATGAACTGGAGCGCAATGCCGCCCAGCTGAGGGCCGCGCTGTCGAACGACGCGGTCGAAGCCGGTCGTACGCGCAACCAGACCGCCGAGCTGAAATTGCGTATTTTGCAACGCGAACAGGAATACCAGAAAGAAGTGCAATCACAACTATCGGACGTTCATAAAGAAGCTTCCGCGCTGCACGACCGGCTTAGCGCGCTGGACTACACAGTAAGGCAGACCGACATCCAGGCTCCGGTGGCTGGTTATGTGCAGAATCTAAGCATACATACTGTCGGCGGCGTCATCTCGCCCGGCGCCGTTCTAATGGAAGTCGTGCCTGAAGACCGCAACTACCTGATTCAGGCCCAGGTGCCGGTGCAAGCCATCGATCGCATGCAGCCGGGCCTTGATGTTGAAATCAGCTTTCCCGCTTTCAATCACGCCCAAACGCCGAATGTTCCGGGCAAAGTGTTGACCGTGTCCGCCGATCGCCTCGAAGACGAAAAAAGCAAGACCCCCTACTATCTGGCCCAGATCGAAGTCACTCCCGAAGGCGTCGACGCGCTCAGTACCAACACTATTCGCCCCGGCATGCCCGCATCCGTTCTTATCCGCACAGGGGAACGCACCATGCTCAGCTACTTGCTCAAGCCCTTCCTGGAACGATTGAATAAATCATTCAAGGAGCAATGATGCGTATACCCGCCACGACACGCATGCTATTGCCACTCGCCTTGCTGGCCTGCCTGGTGCCGCATAAGCCCACCCAGGCGGCCGAGCCGCCCGCGCAGCTGGCCGGGCACGCATCAAACGAAGCAGCACAGCAAACCGTGCTGGACCTCACGCTCGTTCAGGCCTGGGAAATATCCTTGAAACACGATCCCAGCCACCAGGCCGCCATCAGCGAACGCGAAGCGGGTCAAGCCAACCGTGGCATAGGCCGGGCCGCTCTGCTGCCGCAAGTAAGCGCGTCGCTGGGTCGCAGCAAACTGCGTGGCACCCTGAGCACCCCCAGCCCTCTGGGTGGGGTACGCGATGAGGACCTCGACTACACCATCAAGACCAACGAAATCCGCGCCACCCAGACTCTATTCAACTGGAGTCGCTTTGCCGAGTACCGGCAGGGTCACGCGCGTGCCGATCACAGTCTGGCTGTCTTCGACACCAAAGCGACAGACACCGCAACGCGGCTGTTCAACCGTTACTTCCAAGCCTTGCTGTCCCACGAAAAACTCGTGCTGGCCCGGAATAAAGTGAACGCCAACGAAAAACTGCAGGTAGCGGCCCAACACCGCTACGACAGCGGCGAAGGCACCATCACGGATGTCCGCCAGGCTGCTGCGCGGCACGACCTATCACAGGCCGACCTGATCGCCGCCAAGGACGCCATGGTGATTGCACAACGCGAACTACAGGAAATGGTGGGATCTACAGCCTTGCGCCTGGCCACCCTGAAACCTGATTTCCAGGCACAGCCGCTATCGCCCCCTTCCCTGGCACAATGGCAGTCGGCCGCCCTGGCAGGTAGCGGCGAAGTCCGTAGCGGCGAGCAAAGCCTGCGCGTTGCAGCCGACGAGGTCGATCGCGCTTTTGGCGGCCACTTGCCCACATTGGAACTCGTTGCTGCTCGCCGGTTCGCCAGCAACGAGACCATTGCCACTCGCTATCAGGACAGCAACACCACCGAAGTCGGGCTTCAGGTGTCTCTGCCCATTTACTCCGGCGGCCTGACAAGCGCCCTTGTCGAACAAGCCGAGCACAACCGGGATCGCGCCATGCAGGAGCTTGCGGCGGCACGCGAGCACACTGCCGTGGAAGTAAGCAGACAATATCATGCCGTCGTCAGCGGGACACAACGTATCAATGCGCTTATCGTTGCCGAGCAGTCGAGCACGCAGGCGCTGGAGGCTATCGAGGCTGGCTTCAGGGCTGGAACGCACCGCATGGCCGATATTCTGGATGCGCAGGACCAACTATATCGGTCGCGCCTGGATCTGGCGCAGGCACGGCTGGAATACGTGCTGGCTAGATTAATGCTGTCGGCCGCCGCAGGAGGGTTGGACACCCAGGTGATTCAGCAAACGAGTGAGCAATACTTTGGGGAAGGTCGGGTGGCGCTGCAAGGCCCTTCCCGGAAATAAAGACCAGCCATCAAGGCCAAGCCAGGAATGCACTGGGCGCGCTGTCAGTTGCTCGCCCAGTGCAGCACACACGATCAATCGTATCTTGGTCACGATGCATTACTCCTGAAACTACCGGGCAACCGTCGTGTAGTATGTTTAGTACGCATTCACTTATTTTGCCTGGTATGTTTTTTCTGACATTTTTTATTCCACACTATCTTGTCACAAGACCTTTTGATTTTGCATCGATAATTCGCCCCTATGGTCGATCATTCGCGGTTCTTGGCATGACGATGGTGTTGGCCGCCTGCGGAACCACCAAGCCCGTGGGGCTAGGTCAGTATCGCGTTGTAAGGGGCGACACCCTCACAAAGATCGCACGCGCACATGGGCAAAGCGTTGACACCCTTGTACGTTCAAACAATCTGAAAGACCGCAATACTATCCGGGTCGGGCAAGTGCTGACGGTAAGCGGTGGCCCGGCAGCGGCAGCGGCACCCGCCCCGCGAGGCTCGACAAAAAGCCGATCGATTGCAGCCCCCCGATCCATCGACCTTGTCTGGCCGGCAGAAGGAAAACCCAACCGAGGAAGCTCGGCCCCCCATACCCAGGGAGTCTATATCGCCGGCGTGGCTGGATCGCCCGTCAAAGCTGCGGCAGCAGGTAAAGTGATGTACGCGGGCAATGGCTTGCGGGGATACGGCAATATGCTGATCGTGAATCACGACGCCGACTTTTTAAGCGTTTATGCCCATAACAAAACCTTGTTGGCAAAAGTAGGCGAACAGGTCAGGCAAGGGCAAACAATTGCCACAATGGGCAACACGGGCAGCAATGCCGTGAACCTGTATTTTGAGCTCCGCTACGACGGCAAAGCCGTCGACGCATTGCGGTATCTGCCCAAAAGATAAGAAGTCTTTGCGCCTTATCGCTAGCGCCGCCGCTTCCACCATTTCAGCAAGCCATACGAAAGATGCGCTTTCTCCTGCCCTACCGGCAGATCGGGCCGTATGCTCATCCAGGACGATTTCGCGTAAGCCAAACGCTGATCGGGATAGACGCTGCGATAGCCAATGATCAGATAGGCGGCAATTGCCGCGCCGGCAACATAGGCTGTTCCCACCGTTCCGCCAAATAGCTCCACACCCATCAGGATGGCCGCCACCGGCGTATTCGACGCCGATGCGACCACCGCCACAAGGCCCACGGCTGCGCCAAGCTCGGGACTGATTCCGAATAAATGCGCGAACGCATTTCCCGTGACCGCCCCAATGACAAACTGCGGCGTGACGATTCCGCCGTAGAATCCGGATCCCAAGGTAATGGCCACCAGCAGGCTCTTCCACAAAAAGCCAAGATAAGGCATGGAATCGCCTGCCAATGCCTGGTTCATGAGCGGTAGACTCAGGCCCAAGTATTTTGTCGGAATCACAAAAATCAAGACCGCCAGCAAACAGCCGCCCAACACCGGCATAAGCGGCGGCCACAAACCGAAACGCGTGCGCACACGCAAGAACAAGCGCGTTGCCCCATGAGTAAGATCGACGAATATCCGCGCCACCATCCCGCATATCACACCGATCAGTATGGTTTTGATGAACAGCAGTTCGGAAAACTCCGGCAGCATCGAGATATGGAAGTATTCATAGGGAATGCCCCAGGCCTTGCTGACCTGGAAGGCCGTTACCCCTGCAACGACAGCCGGAAGCAGGAAGTCGTGCCGAATACGCCCTATGGCCAGCACTTCGACGCCATAGATCGCTCCGCCAATGGGTGTGCCAAATACACTGGCAAACCCCGCACTAACGCCACAGGCGACCAAGCGCTTGCGCAACTCGGTATTCAAGCCAAGTAAATGTCCAATGCCTGATGCCAGCGTCGCGCCAATATGCGAGCATGGCCCTTCCTTGCCCGCCGAACCGCCGCTGGCCAAGGTGACAATAGCGGCAACGGGTTTGACCAGCACGGTCTTGAAGGGCATTTTGCCGCCCTGCTCGTAGACGGCAGCCAGCATGGAGTCCTTTAGCCCGCTGGTATTGGCCCGGTACCCGTAGTACAGCAACAGGCCGTTAATCAGCCCGCCCAAAGGCAACAGCACCAACTGCAACCAAAAAGGCACTGCGATGGACTCGTCCGTCAGGATGAACAAGACATACAAAAACAGGCTGGTGCCCGTACCCACGACAGCACCCGTAATCGTGGCCAGCACCAGCCATTGCACGACCGTACCAAGCATGACCAGAGGCTCGACATAATCGAAGCGTCGCATAGATGGCAAGGCCGCTAATACTAATATGTACCCATATAGTCACGCTTTCCGATGGCCAGCCCGTTGTGGCGCAGGATGCCGTAAGCGGTGGTCACATGAAAGAAAAACTGCGGTAAGCCATAGTTGACCAAATAGGCTTGCCCACTTAGCTTTCTTTCTTTGGGGGTACCCGGACGCAACACAATGTCGCGCGTTTCGCTGCCTTCGAACTGCGATGCGTCAAGACCATCTAAAAATGCCAGCGTCCGGTTCAAAAGCGCATCAAGGTCGGCAAAGGTTTTTTCTTTGCCTTCGTACACAGGAACTTCAATGCCTGCCAAACGCGCCGAAACTCCGCGCGCAAAGTCGGCGGCAACCTGCACCTGCTTGGCCAGCGCAAACATATCGGGATATAGACGCGCCTGTAGCAATGCATCGGGTTCTATTGATTTTTCTACAGCATGCGTATTGGCCTGCTCAAGTATGGCTTTCAGGGCCGTCAGCATTTGTTTGAAGACGGGAACGGATTGGGTAAACATTGGGCTAGTCAAGATCATTCCTAGGTGAGTGTTAAAAACCGGCAAGCCTTTCGGCAAACAGCCTTCATAGCCTACAGTGTAGACGGTAGACGACCTTACATACCTTCGATCAAATTTGTAAATCTTCAGCCTGCTGGCAATGCGCCATCTGAAGCAGCTGGGCCAGATGAACCACCTCGCGGCCGGCACCCTGTCGAATCTGCTCGCGGCAACTGAAACCGTTGGTCAGGATCAATGCGTCCTCAGCCAGCCCGCGCGCAGCAGGCAGAACAACCAGCTCTCCCACCGCCTTCGAAATTTCGATGTGTTCCGGGTTGAAACCGAAAGAACCCGCCATACCGCAACAGCCGCTGTCGAGCATCGTCGTTCTGGCACCCAACATTTCAAGCAAGGCGTTATCGCCCTTGGTGCCAAAGAGCGACTTCTGATGGCAGTGGGCGTGTACAAGAACGGCCGCATCCAGTTTGGGCGGCCGGTAGCCACTGGCATGCAGAAAGTCACCCAGCAGCGATACGCTTTGCGACAGCTTCTTGGCACGCGGGTCGTCGGGAAACAGCTTGAGCAGCTCATCTTTGAACACAGACATACAGCCCGGCTCCAATCCGACCACAGCCACCGGGGCCGCCTCACCAGCAGCCATTTGATGGTCTATGACATTCAGCGCCAACCGCAACTTCTCTTTGGCCAAGTCCAGGTAGCCGAAGTCGTACAGCGGGCGCCCACAGCATAATCGGGTCGCAGGCAACACCACGTCGAAACCGGCATGGCCCAGCACTTCTTTTGCTGCCAGCGCCACCTCGGGATGAAAGTGATCGCTAAAGGTGTCCACCCACAAGA
>DATCYE010000189.1:0-4555 GCA_036570485.1 Pusillimonas sp.
TGGAATTCAAGCCTGTCGTCATCAACAGCCCCGACGAAGCCATGCGCTCATACGTGGCCGGCCGCTGCGATGCCTACACGACCGACAAGTCCGGCCTGGCCACCATTCGTTCCACCCTGGCCAATCCCGACGATCACGTCATCCTGCCCGAAGACTTCTCCAAAGAGCCGCTGGGTCCCATGGTGCGTCAGGGTGACGACCCTTGGTTCATGGTGGTGCGCTGGACGCTCAACACCATGCTGGAAGCCGAAGAGTACGGCATCACGTCCAAGAACGTCGATGAAATGACCAAAAGCCCCAACCCGAACATCCAGCGCATCCTGGGCGTGACCGGCGAAATGGGCAAGGGTCTTGGACTGGACAAGAAGTGGGCCTACAACATCATCAAGCAAGTCGGCAACTATGGCGAGTCCTTCGAGCGTAATATTGGCATGAGCTCGGCCATGAAGCTGGAGCGCGGCCTGAATGCCCAGTGGCAAAAGGGCGGCCTGATGTACGGCTGGCCTATCCGCTAAGCCTTTCGGGCTTACAAAGTAAGAAGACCGAGCGTCATTGCGCTCGGTCTTCAAGCCAAGGGGTGCTGCGTCAGAGCACCCAAACGATTCGAGTTCTATGACGAATAAAAAACCTTTGCCTCGGGCACCCAAGCGTCGTTTATCCTGGAACGACCCCGGTGTGCGGTCGCTCATCTATCAAGTGCTCATACTGGGTATTGTGGGGCTTGGCGTTTGGTATCTGGTTTCCAACACCCTGCATAACCTGGCAGTACGCAATATTTCCACGGGCTTCGGCTTTCTGGGGCGCGAGGCCGGCTTTGCCATTGGCGAGTCCGCTGTCGAGTACACGCCGGCCGACACCTACGGCCGCGCCATATGGGTCGGCATCCTTAATACCTTGCGCGTATCGGTCGCGGGTATTATTGCCGCTACGCTGTTCGGCACGATACTGGGCATTGCCAGGCTCTCGAAGAACTGGCTGGTGTCGCGAGTAGCCAGCGCCTATATCGAAACCATGCGCAACATTCCCTTGTTGCTGCAACTATTCTTCTGGTACGCCATCATCACTGAAGTCATGCCAGGCCCGCGCGAGGCCTTGCATCCGATGGCGGGCGTCTTTATTTCCAATCGCGGCCTGAAGCTGCCTGCCGTGCAGGGCGACGCGCTGGACTGGATCGTAGCAGCTCTGGCCTTGGCCATCGTCGCCATTCTGGTACTTGGCCACTGGGCCAAGAAGCGCCAGGATGCCACCGGCCGCATCTTTCCGTTGGGGCGTGCAGCTCTGGCGCTGCTGGTCATTTTTCCTGTCTTGGGCTGGCTTGCGGGCGGTGCATCGCTCACTCTTGAAATGCCCGTCTTGAAGGGCTTCAACTTTTCGGGTGGCATCACCATGTCGCCCGAATTCGCGGCTTTGTTGGCAGGGCTCATTATTTATACGTCGGCTTTCGTGGCCGAAGTCGTGCGCTCGGGCATACAGTCGGTTAATCAAGGACAGTGGGAAGCGGCCGAGGCCATCGGTTTATCGCGCCCACGCATGCTGCGTCTGGTTATATTGCCGCAGGCCTTGCGCGTCATTGTGCCGCCCATGACCAGCCAGTACCTGAACCTGACCAAAAACAGCTCTCTGGCGGTTGCCATTGGCTATCCGGATATCGTGTCGGTGGTGAACACAACCCTGAATCAAACCGGCCAGGCCATCGAGGGCATACTCATCATCATGGCTGCATACCTTAGCGTCAGCCTGTCGATTTCCGTATTCATGAATTGGTATAACAAGCGCATAGCGCTGGTGGAGCGCTAATGAGCACCCACACCCCGACCGCGCCTAGTCTTCCTCCGCCCCGGCTGCACCAGGGGGCCATAGGCTGGATGCGCGCCAGCCTGTTTTCTTCGCCTCTTAACACCTTGCTGACGGTGCTGGTTGCCTGGCTTGTGCTCATGGCTGTTCCCGCCATGATCGAATGGCTGTTCATTCGCGCCGACTTCAACGCCACCAACGCCCAAGAATGCCGGGTCTCGGGTGGCGCCTGCTGGGCCTTCATCGCCGAAAAGCACCGCTTGATTCTGTTCGGTGTCTACCCCTACGACGAGCAATGGCGGCCGCTGCTGGCCAGCATCGTCCTGATTGCCGTGATCGTATGCAGTTGCATACGCTGGTTCTGGAGGCCCTTCCTGGGCATCATCTGGGTGGTGGCCTTGCTTGCTGTCGCGGTCCTGATGTGGGGTGGGGTGTTTGGCCTGACTCATGTCGAGAACGACCGCTGGGGAGGCCTGCCGCTTACGCTGATATTGGCTACCTTTGGCATTGCTTTCGCTTTTCCCTTCGGCCTGTTGCTGGCGCTGGGCAGGCGATCCAATATGCCGGCCGTCAAGGCGTTGTGCGTTGTCTATATTGAACTGATCCGGGGCGTGCCGCTGATCAGTCTGCTGTTCATGTCTTCCGTCATGCTGCCCTTGTTCCTGCCCGAAGGCTTCAGCATCGATAAGCTCTTGCGTGCGCAAATAGCCATTATTCTGTTTGCGGCGGCCTACGTCGCCGAAACGGTGCGCGGCGGCCTGCAGGCCATACCCAAGGGCCAGTACGAAGGCGCCGATTCCATCGGCCTAAGTTATTGGCAGCAGATGCGCAAAATCATATTGCCGCAGGCCCTTAAGGTGGTCATTCCGCCTTTGGTCGGGATTTTCATTTCGCTGTTCAAGGACACCTCTTTGGTGGTCATTATCGGCATCTTCGATCTGACCCAGGCCGCTAAGACTGCCGTGGCCGACGCCGCCTGGCGCGGCTTCAGCACCGAGGCCTACCTGTTCATTGCGTTCATTTATTTTATTTTCTGCTTTTCGATATCACGTTATAGCCAATCGCTTGAAAAGCATTTGCAGACGGGACATCAACGCTGATCAACTCGGTGCCCGCCTGGTTTGCGGGCCCGGATACAAAGGAGTACAGACATGTCTGAGGCCATTATCCGCCTGGCAGATGTCAATAAATGGTATGGGCAGTTCCATGTGCTGCGCAATATCAATCTGAATGTCGCGCCCAGCGAGCGTATTGTTATTTGCGGCCCCTCGGGGTCGGGCAAGTCTACGATGATACGTTGCATCAATCGGCTGGAAGAGCACCAGCAGGGCAGCATTGTGGTCGATGGCACCGAGCTTACCAACGACCTGAAGCAGATCGAGACCATACGCCGCGACGTCGGCATGGTGTTCCAGCATTTCAATCTTTTTCCTCACCTGACGGTACTGGAAAACCTGACGCTGGGGCCGGTATGGGTGCTTAAGAAATCCAAGGCCGAGGCCGAGGCCGCAGCCATGAAATACCTTGAGCGTGTCCGGATTCCTGATCAGGCCCTTAAGTTTCCGGGCCAGTTATCGGGTGGCCAGCAGCAACGCGTTGCCATTGCCCGATCCTTGTGCATGAGTCCCAAGATCATGCTGTTCGACGAACCCACTTCGGCGCTGGATCCCGAAATGGTCAAGGAAGTGCTTGATGTCATGGTGGGTCTGGCCGAAGAAAGCGGCATGACCATGATATGTGTGACCCATGAAATGGGCTTTGCCCGCAAAGTGGCTGATCGCGTTATTTTCATGGATCAAGGTGAAATTATTGAAGAGAACACGCCGGATGCGTTCTTCGATAATCCGCAGAACGAACGCACCAAGCTGTTCCTTAGCCAGATACTGCATTAAGCGGTGCCGTAAGCAGCATTTGTTGTACGGTACGGACACTGCACTCGCGTGGAGCGCATTATTCGTGTACGGTAATGCCTTCTTATTATTTATAACAAGGTATTACGTATGTTGCCCGGCCTTAAAACCATTTCGTCCTTCGCGCTTGCCGCGTGCTTTGGATTGTCTGCATTCGTAGCGCCCGCTGCTGCGGACGAATTTCCATCCAAGCCTATCCAGTTCATAGTGCCTTATTCGGCGGGTGGTCCGTTGGATGGCATGGCGCGTTTGCTGGCCGAAAAGGTCAAGCCCGATCTGGGTTCAGTCATTGTTGAAAACAAGCCGGGTGCCGGCGGCAACATTGGCGCCAGCATCGCCGCCAGAGCCAAGCCAGACGGCTATACACTGGTCATGGGTGCTGTGGCCATCAATGCCATCAATCCCTGGCTGTACGAAAAGCTGCCGTTCGATCCGGTCAAGAGCTTCGAGCCGGTGACGCTGGTCGCGTCGGTGCCCAATATACTGATCGTGAACAACGATTTCGCATTGGCCAACAATATCAAATCGGTTAAAGACCTTATCGCCTACGCCAAGAAGAACCCGAATATCCTGAATTTCGGTTCCGGCGGCAATGGCAGCGCCGGCCATCTTGCCGGTGAACTTTTGAATGTTCGTTCGGGCATCAAGACGGTACACGTGCCTTATGCCGGCGCGGCGCCTGCCAAGCTGGCTCTGTTGGCCGGACAAATCAATTTCATGTTCGACAATCTGGCCTCTGCTTCCAGCCTGATCACCGACAACAAGGTCAAGGCCCTGGCCGTTACCACAACAGAGCGCTCCTCGGCTTTCCCTCAAGTGCCGACCATGCAGCAAGAAGGCGTCAACAATTT
>DATCYE010000190.1:0-8610 GCA_036570485.1 Pusillimonas sp.
CGGCGTCACCGAAGCGCTCGACCCCATCGGCCAGCTCTATGGCGAGCCCAGGCTGTTCAACTTCCTGTCGCACCGCAAGCCGGCCAACGCGCAAGAGACCACTCAGGGCCTGATCGACAACGTGCGCCAGTTCGCGAACGATACCGATCAATCGGACGACCTCACTGTCATTGCTGCACAAAGGGCCGCATCATGATTTCACGCCTCATTACATGCACACTTATTGCCGTAGGGCTATGCACGGCCCCCCTGGCCGCATCGGCCGCTACCGAAGCGGCACCGCAAGCACAGTCGCAGGTATTCAAAACCACCCCCGTAAACAAGCCCGACGGCTCGCGCTGGCGCATCGGCTATGTGGAAAGCGGCGAGTACTCCGAGTACCCGGCAACCTTGGCTGCCGTCATCGGCGGCCTGCAACGCCTGGGCTGGCTGACGCTCGACGCAGACGCGCCACATGATCTAAGCGGGCACGATCTATGGCTCTGGCTAAGCAAGCACGCGCAAAGCAAATATCTGGAACTGGTCGCAGATGCCTGGTGGCAGCCGGGCAATTTCGATGCGGAGCAACGCGCCCCCATGCGCGCGGCCATTACCCAACGCATCGAACAGAAGCACGACATCGACCTGATTATCGCCATGGGCACCTGGGCCGGCCAGGACATGCGCCAGATTGGCCCACCAGTGCCTACTATTGTTGGCTCCACCAGCGATCCGCTGGCCGCCAAGATCGCCGACAGCGCCGCCGACAGTGGGCGCGACAATCTGCATACCCGCATAGAACCCGAACGCTACCAACGCCAGGTCAGGCTATTTCATGAAATCGTGCCGTTCAAGCAACTGGGCATCGTCTACGAAGACAGCGAAGCGGGCCGCACCTACGCAGCAGTCAGTGCCGTGGAACAGGTGGGGCGCGAACTTGGATTCGCCATACAGAGCTGCCACGCGCAATCAAGCAGCATCTCGACCGAGGCGGCCATCGATAATGCTCTGAAATGCTATCAGCAACTGGCCGACAACAACGTAGCTGCCGTCTATGTGACCACGCACCGGGGTGTGACCCTGACATCGGTCAAGACGGTTGCCCACATTCTTGAAAAAGCCAAGATTCCCAGTTTTTCCATGGCCGGCTCAAAAGAAGTGGAGCAAGGCATATTGCTTAGCCTGGCCCAGGCCGACGTATCGTACGTGGGCCTGTTTCATGCAGAGACAATCGCGCGGATATTTCATGGCGCCAAGCCCAGGCAGCTTAGTCAACTGTGGGTGGATCCACCTAAAATCGCGCTTAATCTGGGCACGGCTCGCATCATAGGCTTTGATCCGCCGGTCGATATTCTGCTGGCGGCCGACGAAGTCTACGAAACCGCCCCCTAAGAAACTACCGTTGTAGCCGAAGCGGGTCTAAAAGACCCGCTTCCCTCTGGTTAGCGCAACATGCAGGGCCGCTTGGCGTCGAACGTCCAGCCAGGTATCAGATGCTGCATGGGTGCCGCATCGTCGCGCGCGCCCAGACCATGCTGCAAGTACAACTGATGGGCTTTTTCTACTTCGACCATATCCAGCTCCACGCCCAAGCCCGGCTTTTTCGGAACCTGCACATAGCCGTCGACAATTTGCAGTGGGTCTTTCGTAAGACGCTGGCCATCTTGCCATATCCAGTGCGTATCGATGGCCGTTACCCGACCTGGTGCGGCCGCGCCCACGTGCGTGAACATGGCCAGCGAAACATCGAAGTGGTTGTTGGAGTGCGACCCCCAGGTCAGACCAAAGGCCTGGCAGGTTTGGGCCACGCGCACCGAACCGGCCATGGTCCAGAAGTGCGGATCGGCCAAAGGGATGTCGACCGCCTGCAAGGACAGCGCATGCGCCATTTCACGCCAATCGGTGGCGACCATATTGGTGGCTGTGGGCAGGCCGGTGGAGCGGCGAAATTCCGCCATGACTTCTCTGGCCGAAAATACGCCTTCGGCACCGCAAGGGTCTTCGGCATAGGCCATCACGCCATGCAGGTCTCGGGTCAGGCGCACGGCGTCTTTCAACAGCCATCCGCCATTCGGGTCGAGCGTGCAGCGCGCTTGCGGAAAGCGCTCGTGCAGCGCGCGTATCGCTTCGACTTCCTCTTCGCCTCGCAGCACACCGCCTTTCAGCTTGAAGTCCTGAAATCCATAGCGCGCCTGCGCGGCTTCCGCCAGGCGCACCACCGCTTCGGGCGTCAGTGCGACTTCGTGGCGCAGTCGGCTCCAGTCATCGGCCGCGTCCGGTTCGCTGCGGTATGGCAGGTCGGTCTTGCGCCTATCGCCCACATAGAACAGGTAGCCCAGCATTTGCACTGCCTCGCGCTGCTGGCCTTCCCCCAGCAATGCGGCCACCGGCACACCCAGGAACTGGCCCAGTAGGTCCAGCAGGGCCGACTCCACCGCCGTCACCGCATGGATGGCGACACGCAAGTCGAAGGTCTGCTGGCCGCGCCCGCCGCTATCGCGGTCGGCGAAGCGTTGACGCATGGCGCTTAGCACTGCGTTGTAAGCACCTATGGGCTGGCCCACGGCCAGCTCGGCGGCGTCTTCCAGCGTCTTGCGGATTTTCTCGCCGCCGGGAACTTCGCCTATTCCGCTGCGCCCGCTGTTGTCGGTAACGATGACTATGTTGCGGGTAAAGAACGGCGCATGCGCGCCGCTCAGATTGAGCAGCATGCTGTCGTAGCCGGCTACCGGAATGACGCGTAAAGCGGTAATGATGGGTGTCGATGCGGACATGCTTGGGTTCCTGGCCTATTACCGTTTAGTTTATTAAGCGTCGAGCTTGTCGATCAAGGCCTTAAGCGCTTGAACCTCGTCGGGCTTGAGCTCCGTCAGCGGCGCACGCACGGGGCCGGCGGAATGGCCAACCAGGGTAGCACCGGCCTTGACGATGCTGACTGCATAGCCCGCCGAGCGGTTGCGCAGCGCCATATAAGGCATGAAGAAGTCGCGCAGCAAGCGGTGCTGTGTCGCCATGTCGTCGTTTGCCACCGCATGATAGAACTGCATGGCCGTCTTGGGAATGAAGTTGAATACGGCCGACGAGTACACCGGCGTTCCCAGCGCCTTGTAGGCGGCGGCATAGATCTCGGCGGTAGGCAGACCGCCAAGATAAGAGAAGCGCTCGCCCAGTTTCAGGTGGATGGACGACATCAGTTCGATATCGCCAATACCGTCTTTGAAGCCGATAAGGTTGGGGCAACGGTCGGCCAGTATCGCCAGCGAGTCGGGCGTAAGCCTGCAAACATTGCGGTTGTAGACAATAACGCCGAACTTCACGCTTTTGCATACGGCTTCTACATGGGCGATCAGGCCTTCCTGGCTGGCTTCGGTCAGGTAATGGGGCAGTAGCAAAATGCCGTGAGCACCCTGTCTTTCGGCTTCTTGCGCGCATTGAATGGCAAAACGGGTAGGGCCGCCTGCCCCGGCAATAATAGGTACTTTTCCTTTGCAGGTCTGCACTGCGGTCTTGATGATGGCGGGGTATTCGTCACCCGTCAACGAGAAGAACTCCCCCGTTCCACCGGCGGCAAACAGGGCGCTGGCGCCATGCGGAGCCAGCCATTCAAGACGGGCGGCATAACCGGCCGGATTGAACTCGCCTTGCGCGTCGAAGTCGGTTAATGGAAACGACAACAGCCCATGCGACATGATGGCTTTGAGTTCTTGCGGTGTCATGGAATTCCTTTAATGGATACAGTGAAAATAGATGGTGTTGGAACGGCTTTTATGTTGGTACCGCTACCATTTCAATAAACGAATGGTAGCGGTACCAATGAAGGACGTCAACGGAAAGCAACTAAGGGTTTTTACTAGTCTGTGGTTTCGCGCTCGAGTATGGAAAAACCCACATCCACCACACGTTGCTCGACGGGGCGGTCGTCGGCCCGGTCGATCAGGTAGCGTGCCGCCAGCTTGCCGATATTGGCGCCGTTGATGTGCACCGTGCTGAGCGCAGGCACCATATCCGCCACAAAAGGCGCATCACCGAATCCCAGCAGGGCAATGCGCTCGGGTATGGCTATGCCGCGCACCCGCGCTTCGGTCAGGACGCCGATAGCCAACAGATCGGAACTGCAAAAAATCGCATCCACATCGGGCGCTATGGCCAGCATCTTGCCCAGCGCCTCGCGGCCGCTTTTGATGGATCGCGAAGCGCCCACGTTGATGATGGTCACGTCGGCCAGCCCGTTTTGAGCCACGACCTCGGCAAAGGCGCCGGAACGGCGATTGGCACGCTCGTCGTTGGCCTGCACGATGCCCAGGCGACGGCGCCCTTTTCCTATAAAGAAATTAGCCACTTCATGGCCGATTTCGAGATGGGAAAATCCCACCAGCATATCGATGGGCGTGGGGGTCAAGTCCCAGGTTTCAACGACGGGAATACCGGATGCCAGCAAGCGGGTCCGGCCCTTGCCTTGCTGCATGATGCCGGTTAGAAAAATGCCGTCGGGCCGACGCCCTATGATGGCTTCAAGCAGCAATTCTTCGCGCTTGGCGGAATAACCCGATTGCCCCAGCATCAGTTGATAGCCCGCGTCGAACAGGGTGCCGTTCAGCGCCTCGATGGTTTCCATGAACACGGACATCACGGTACTGGGTACCACGGCCGCAATCAGGCGGCTGCGCGACGATGCCAGCCCTCCGGCCATGCGATTGGGTACATAGCCTGTGCGTTGCACCGCATCGAGTACTTTCTGACGGGTTTCCTGGGCAACCTGATCGGGTGTGTTCAGCACCCGCGATGCTGTAATGGGTGCCACGCCGGCCAGCCTGGCCACGTCTCTTAGAGTGATGGCACCGCTGCCGCGCCTGGAACGCTTTGTAGTGTCTTTTTCGTTCATGGTTTGTTCAAGGTGGCGCCGTTATCAAAAAAATCGGGCACTTTTCATCAGATTCATCGTCAATGTGTCGGCAAGGCAAAGGACGAGTATACGTGCGGCGCAGGCAGCTCGCCAGAACAAGCCGCCACAAGTACAAAAATCGCGCATGCGCCCGATGGCGGCATACGCGATTGAACTCATGGCCGGCCGGCTACAAGATACCGGCCGATCAACAACTTGCTTAGTTGGCGCTGATCTTGCGTGCTTCGATCAGGTCTTTCCAACGCGCGAACTCGGTGGCCTGGAAGCGGGTGAACTCTTCCGGCGTATTGCCTACGATCTCGAAACCCAGATCCAGCAGCTTGGGTTTCACGGCCGGATCGTTAAGGCCTTTGACCAGTGCGTCATGCAGCTTGGACTTGACGTCGGCCGGCAAGCCCTTGGGCGCGGCAATAGCCTGCCACGAGTAAACATTGGCGTCTTTAATGCCGGACTCTTGCAAAGTCGGCACTTCGGGCAGCAAGGGCGAGCGTTTCGCACTGGTGATGGCCAAAGCCTTTAGCTTGCCGGACTTGATCTGCGGGATGGCGGTATTGATGTTCATGAACGATGCATCGACCTGCGCACCCAACAAAGCTGCCAGCACGGGGCCGCCGCCTTTGTACGGAACATGAATTCCGCTGGTGCCGGTCTGGCGCCAAAAGAGTTCGGCCGTCAGGTGATCGCTGCTGCCGCTACCCGAAGACGCGAAGGTCATGACGGCGGGGTTGGCCTTTTCAAACGCGATGACATCGGCTACGGACTTATGCTTGGACGACTCGGGCACCACCAGGACGTTGGGCGCTTGCACGGCCACCGTCACGTAATCGAAGTCCTTAAGCGCATCGTAAGGAACCTTGCTGAACAGATGCGGGGCAATCACATAGGGGCCGAGCGACGCGACCAACAAGGTGTAGCCATCGGGCTTGGCGCGAGCCACGTGCGCCGCTCCGATGGTGCCTGTAGCGCCAGCCTTGTTGTCGATCACGAAAGTCTGGCCAAGCTGCGCTTCCAGCCTGGATGCCAGAAGACGGCCGATCAGATCGGTGGAACCGCCCGGCGGGAATGGAACCACCATAGTTACTGTCTTGTCGGGCCAAGCGGCTTGAGCCGCCGACGTCATGATCAGTGTCGCGGCAAGCGCGCCTAGTATTTTTTTCATGTTGCCTCCTGAGGGCTTATTTTAAAAGAATTATGAGGCCAGTCCGGGCCGGCTGAACTGACAGTCGCTAATGGTATCGCTACCATTTAGACCCAATGGTAGCGATACCAATTATTACCGTCAATTGTTTTTTTTAGGTGTTTCCACTAGGTTCCATGGGCAGTGGATTTCTCTGCCTCTTAGGGTTTAGAATGGTACCGCTACCAAAATATACTGTAAAAGCCACAGTCGCTCACCCCGCCACGAAGTACCGCCAGTCTATCCAGGAGATCAGGATGCCCGTTGTTCCCCGCGTAGCGCCCTCGGCGCCTCTGACCATCAAAATGCACGATCACGACAATGTCGCCATCGTGGCCAACGATGGGGGGCTTGCAGCAGGCACGCGTTTGCCATCCGGCCTGCTGCTGCGCGACCGGGTTCCCCAGGGACACAAGGTCGCCCTGCAAGATCTGCCCGCCGGCTCGGCCGTGTTGCGCTATGGCATACCCATAGGCCACGCCTTGGCTGCCATTCCGGCGGGCAGTTGGGTACATGAGCGCCTATTGCAAATGCCCGAAGCCCGCGATCTGGAAGGCCTGCCCATCGCCACGGCCGACATCAAGCCGCAGCCGCCGCTGGAAGCTTATACATTCGAAGGCTATAGAAACCCGAATGGTTCGGTCGGCACGCGCAATATTCTGGCCATCACTCAAACCGTGCAATGCGTGGCGGGCGTCACCGAGTTTGCCGTGCAGCGCATCAAGGCAGAGCTGCTGCCCCGCTTTCCCAATGTGGACGACGTCGTGGCGCTGGAGCACAGTTACGGCTGCGGCGTCGCGATTGATGCGCCCGACGCCGTCATTCCCATCCGCACCTTGCGCAACATCAGTCTGAACCCCAACTTTGGCGGCGAGATCATGGTGGTCAGCCTGGGCTGCGAAAAGCTGCAGCCCGAGCGCCTGCTGCCCCCCGGGGTCGTGCCGCGTATCGATCCGGACAAGACCGGTACGGGCGCAACGGCCGAACACGACACCCTGAACGTCGTCTGCCTGCAAGACGATGCCCACGTGGGATTCATGTCCATGGTCGAATCCATCATGCGCCAGGCCGAAGGCCATCTTAAGCGCCTGAACGCCCGCAAAAGAGAAACCGTGCCCGCCAGCGAACTGGTGGTGGGCGTGCAGTGCGGCGGCAGTGACGCTTTCTCGGGTGTCACGGCCAACCCCGCAGTCGGTTTCTGCACCGACCTGCTGGTGCGCGCGGGAGCCAGCGTACTGTTTTCTGAGACCACAGAAGTACGCGATGGCATTGCTCAGCTTACCGCCCGTGCAAGCTCGCCCGAAGTGGCCCAGGCCATGATCCACGAAATGGCCTGGTACGACGCCTATCTGAAGCGCGGCAGCGTGGACCGCAGCGCCAACACCACACCAGGCAATAAAAAAGGCGGCTTGTCGAACATCGTGGAAAAGGCCATGGGATCCATCGTCAAGTCCGGCTCAGCACCTATCTCCGGCGTGCTGGCGCCGGGCGAAAAATTGAAAACCAAAGGCCTGACATTCGCCGCCACACCGGCCAGCGATTTCATCTGCGGCACCCTGCAACTGGCTGCCGGCATGAACCTGCATGTCTTCACGACAGGCCGCGGAACGCCTTATGGATTGGCGCAGTGCCCGGTCATCAAGGTGGCAACGCGCAGCGATCTGGCCAGGCGCTGGCACGATCTAATGGACGTGAATGCAGGCCGGATAGCAGATGGCTCGGCCAGCATCGAAGAAGTGGGCTGGGAGCTTTTCCACCTTATGCTGGACGTAGCCAGCGGCCGCAAGAAGACCTGGGCCGAACACTGGAAGCTGGCGAACGCGCTGGTTCTGTTCAATCCCGCCCCAGTGACCTGAACGAAGCACACGCCGAACCGCCAGACGGCTTGGGTTGGCCTGGAAGCAAGATGTATCATAGGCCTTCCCGGCACAAATACATCCCATGCCACCTAAAGAAACAACACCCCTTACGCTAGCCTCCTCGCCAGGCGGCAACGGCAAGCGCGCCTCCGTCAAGATCACGCGCGGCAGGTCGGCCCGCCATCTACTATCGCCCGGGCAATTTCGTGAGAGCCTGGCGCTGGCTTCGCCGCCATCGGTGCGCAACGCCGTTATCGCCGGCATGCAGGCTGCCCTAAGCGTACTGCTCGCTCTGGCAACCATGCATCTGTCGCCCTGGCCGGAACTGGTCGGCTTTCCAGCCCTGGGGGCTCTGGCGGCCCTGTTCGGCCGTTACGCCTCTTTGCAGCGTCGCCGACGCATCGTGCTGATCTGCGGCGCCATACTGACAACCGGCGTTTTTCTGCCGTCGCTGATTTCGCTGGCCGGCGCGCCGCCGGTGGCCATGGTGTTGCTGCTGGCGCTTTTTGCCGGCGCATCCACCATCATGGTTTCGCGCTGGGGGCTGGGCGGGCCCGGCGCCGCCATCTTCGTGTTTGCAGTGGGTGCCGTAATGGGATCGGTGGACTCCTGGAATATCGTCGTCGAACGCACGCTGGGCACCCTATGGGGCGCCGCCTTGGCCTGGCTGATCTGCGCACTGACCGACCGGC
>DATCYE010000191.1:0-4218 GCA_036570485.1 Pusillimonas sp.
TGGACGGGGCGCCCGTACCATTCGGTGGCAAGGTCTTCGATCTGCCCTGAAAAATTCTTGCGCACCCAGTCCAGCTTGAAGCGGTTGGGAGCAGACACGCGCAGCACCGCCTGCGCCTCATCGAACGCCAGCGGAACCAAAGGACGAATCCATGCACTAATTTGTTGCGGAGGAAGCTCCTGCTCCAGGCGCTGGATGCACGTCTGCCAAAAATCTTTCATGTCCACCACTTTTGTAAACCTCAATTCTACCTCGTTGGAGGCATAGTTATCCACAAGGCGGCCCGCTCTTGCCCAGGCGTGCGCGGTTGGCGAATTTGACTATAGGCTAAAAATTTGATGAAATAACGGGCTTTTAGCAAGAATTGCCTTGGGTCTGGCCAATGGGCCCATGTTTCGCTGGCTAAAATTCGCTGGCTAAAACTCGGTTAATCCCTGGCGGACGGTTGCATCGATGGCGCTACATAGGCAGGGCTGCGCAGGCAAAGGCGGCGTGGACGGGGCGTCAATCCGAGCGCATTAATGCAATAGCCTGGGTTCGATATTGCCGGGCGGCGTGGTTGACAGGAGCCCGCGGCGGGCATCATAGCCGCCTTGTCTACGTGTTTTCCCTAGGCCAACATCACGACAGATGCATGGCCGGCCGAAATCGCAGCGGCAAACCGGCCTTTAAAAGATTTTTCGCAGCGGGCTCCCAAACAGCTCTTTTATCTTTGGATCATTCCATGAAACGTACTTACCAACCTTCCGTTACCCGTCGCAAGCGCACCCACGGCTTTCGCGTGCGCATGAAAACGCGCAGCGGCCGCGCCGTTCTCAATGCGCGCCGCGCCAAGGGCCGCAAGCGCCTGGCCGTTTGATCGTACGCTCCGGGGCAACGCCCCCGCTGTATACAATTGGCGCAAACGCCTATGCGTGCCTCGCTTCCCGCCACGGCGCGTCTGCATCGCCCCTCGGAATACGCCCTGGCTCTAAAAGGCAAACGTATTGCCAGAGGGGCTTTGCTCGTTGTGACAACGCCACGCGAAGCGCCGCAAGGCGCCTCCCGGGCGCGGCTGGGCCTGATCGTGGCGAAACGTTTCGCCGCAAAAGCCGTCACCCGCAATACCATCAAGCGCGTCATTCGCGAAACATTCCGCAAAATGCAGCACGAATTGCCCCGGCGCGACCTGGTTTTTCGTCTGCATTCCAAGGTCGGGCCGCTCTCTCTTACGGAACTTCGGGCGCTAGTCCGCGCCGAAGCCGAAGTACTGCTCGGGAAGGCCAGGCAATGATCAAGATGCTGCTGATCGCGCCGATCCGGTTTTACCAATATTTTCTTAGCCCGTGGCTGGGAAGAAATTGCCGATTTACCCCCACGTGTTCGGCCTATGCGATCCAGGCCATTGAAGTGCATGGGGCGCTTTGCGGCTTGTGGCTGGCTGTGCGGCGTATCGGCCGCTGCCACCCATGGTGCCGGGGCGGGTACGATCCTGTGCCCAACGCGAAACACAAATGCCGCTAAGCGGGCTTGCCCGATATGGCCGGCATTTTGGTATGTTTTTTCCAAACGTTCTTTTGCCCATCGTGAATTTGGCTGAGCTACGTTAAACTGATGGGCTTTTTGCCCCGCTTTAACTTGAAAACAGGCGCTATGGATATCCGACGCACCGTCCTTTGGATGATTTTTTCCTTCTCGCTCTTGCTGCTATGGAACAACTGGCAAGTGCATAACGGCAAGCCGTCGCTCTTTGGCGGCAGCCCAACCACCCAGACGGTCAAATCGCCGGCCAACGGCACCGCCACGCCGACCGGCGCGCAAGCACAGGCCGACATGCCGGCAACCACCGCCAAAAACGCCGACAGCACGACCGTTCCCGGCGGCAAGCCGGCCGCCGCGGCCAGCACGTCCAAGAAAATTCAAGTGCATACCGATGTCTATGATCTGACATTCGATACCAAAGGCGCTCAGTTGGTCGGCGTCAAGCTGCTTAAGTACAAGTCCGTCGCAAATCCCGATCAGCCCATGGTTTTGCTCAATGACTCGAAAAGCCTGACGTACCTGGCCCAAACCGGCGTAATCGGCGCACCCAGCGGCCAAAGCTACCCCACGCACCTGACGCCCTTTACTCTGGTATCGACCGACACCACCATGACGGGCGACAAGCTGGACATCGTCTTCGAGGCCCAAAGCGACAACGTCAAGGTCGTCAAGACATACACCCTGCACAAAGGCCGCTACGACATCAGTGTCAAGAACGATATCTACAATCTAGGCGACAAGCCGATCGACCCATCGCTATACCTGCAACTGGTGCGCGACGACAGCGACCCGCCCAACGCGTCGCATTTCACCCATGCCTTCACGGGTACGGCTGTGTATTCCAGCCAGGATAAATTCCAGAAAGCCTCTTTCGAAGACATCGAAAAAGGCAAGGCGAGCTACATCGGCAAAACCGACAACGGCTGGATCGCCATGGTGCAGCACTATTTCGCAACAGCCTGGGTTCCGCCGGAAGGCGCTACGCGCACCAACCAGATGGCGCACCTGTCCAACGGGCTGTACGCGATTCGCACTATCGTGCCTGTCGGGATGATTCAGCCCGGCCAGCACAAAGTCCAGACATCGGCGCTATGGACCGGCCCTCAGGACCAAAAAGCCATGAGCGCCCTCGCGCCCGGGCTGGAGCTTGTCGTGGACTACGGCTGGCTGACCATCGTCGCCAAGCCACTGTTCAAACTGATGACCCTGATCCACTCGTTCCTGGGCAACTGGGGTTGGACGATCGTTGCCCTGACGCTGCTCATCAAGGCGGTGTTTTATCCTTTGTCGGCCGCCAGCTATCGTTCGATGGCCAAAATGAAATTGGTGGCGCCGCGCATGAAACAGTTGCGCGAGAAGGTCGGCGGCGACAAGGCCAAGCTGAACGCCGCCATGATGGAGATGTACAAAACCGAGAAGATCAACCCGCTGGGCGGGTGTCTACCGATGATCGTGCAGGTCCCGGTGTTCATCTCGTTGTACTGGGTGCTGCTGGGCAGCGTGGAAATGCGCGGCGCGCCATGGATTCTATGGATTCACGACCTGTCGGCGCCCGACCCCTGGTTCATTCTGCCCGCATTCATGATGGCAACCATGTTCCTGCAGATCAAGCTCAACCCCGCGCCGCCCGATCCCACGCAGGCCAAAATCATGATGTTCATGCCCCTGGTGTTTGGCGGGATGATGTTCCTGTTCCCGGCCGGCCTGGTGCTGTACTACTGCTTCAACAACACCGTGTCGATCATTCAGCAGCGCTACATCATGCACAAGCTCGACAAGGAAAAAGCGGCGGCCTTGCGCTAGAAGACCACCGGACTTGGGGCGCCGAAAGCGAAAAGCAGCCGGCCCCCTGTCCGAAAGCACGCTAGGCGCCCCGGGTCAGCCGATACACGACCGTGTCCATGCGGGTGACCCCGCGCGCGGCGAACTTCGGTTCCTTGGGCAGGACATCGCGGCGGTCGATGCCGGATACATCCCACAGGCCGGCGTACAGTGCGCGCACTTCGGCGTCGTCCACCGAAAACGGCGGCCCGCTCATTTGGTCGGACGGATAATCGAGCGTAATGAGCAGGCCCCGGCAGCCCGCCGGCAGCCGCCCATACACCTGTTCGACATAACGCCTGCGCATGTCCGGCGGCAGCGCGATCAGCGCGGCGCGATCGTAAAACCCCGAGCAACCCGCCAGCGTGGCCGCGTCCAGCCCGAATATATCGCCGCAAATCACCTCGATATTTCCCGCAACGTAATGACGGCCCATCGGCGAATCCGTCGTCGCCGGATGCAGATTGTTCTCGGCGAAGAATTGTTCAACCGCCAGCGCCGATAGTTCCACACCCAATACCCGATGGCCCTGGCCGGCCAGCCAGGCCATATCCAGCGACTTGCCCGCCAGCGGCACCAGCACACGGCCCGCTTGCGGCACCGATAGCGCAGGCCAGTATTTTTGCAGGAGCGGCATGACGCGGGTCTGGTGAAACCCCGTCTGACCATCACGCCACCGCTGCAACCAGAATTCCGTATCCATGTTCGGCCCTTATCTGAAATTATGTGAAAGAGTGAAGGTTGGCCCAGCCTGAGATGGTACTACGGCCATCATTGGGTTATTCCCCATGGAAAAAACTTTAAGCTTAATGTAATTTTCGGTATAAGCTTACACGTACACGCCTCACACACGAGCCATACACAAGGAGACCCCAC
>DATCYE010000192.1:0-2042 GCA_036570485.1 Pusillimonas sp.
CTCGGCCACGGACACGACAGGCGAGAAATCCTTGGCGACATCATAGGAAATATTGCTGTACAAGTAAGGATTGATCGACAGATTGGATGTCTGCCCCAAGGCGATGTTGTAGCCATTGGGCGCCGAACGGGACAATACCCCAAGGCCCACCGTGCCGCCCGCACCGGGCCGGTTGTCGACGACGACGTTCCATTTGAATTCTTCTGTAAGCGCATTCGCCACAAAGCGCGCCATGGTGTCGGTACCGCCTCCGGGCGGGAAAGGCACCAGCAGCTTCAAGGGTTGCGACGGATAGGCGTCGGCCGCCTGGGAAACGGGGGCGATGGCAAGAACGCCCAGGGTTACCGCTGCTACGGCTGCAAGCTTGCGAAACTTAATCATGATGTCTCCTTGGACTCACTATTTTTTTAGTGAAATAAATGGTTAAAACAGAAACGACAACAACTACACAGGCAGGCCTTTCGCCCGCAGTACCGCATTGAACCGCTCCGGGTCAGAAGTGCCTTGCTCGTTGGACAGGCGTATGGCCTGCTCACGTTCAAGGTGGGCACGAACACGAGGCAACAAAGCCTCGACCTGGGCCGCCGGCACACAAATGACACCGTCGGCGTCGCCCATGACAAGATCGCCCGGTTGAACCACCAGTCCGGCGCAGGCAATCGGCGCATTGATCCGACCCGGACCTTCTTTGCTGGGTCCGCGATGGGTATGGCCTTTGGCAAAGACAGGAACTTGTCCGTCCGCCCACTCCACCAGATCGCGTATGGCCCCATCGATGACGAAGCCGCCAATTTTTTTGGTCATTGCCGTGGTGCGCATCAGGCCGCCGATAAGCGCCTGGCTCAGGTCGCCGCCGCCATCTATGACAATGATGTCGCCAGGCTGCGCCATCATGAACGCCTTGTGTATCATCAGGTTATCGCCCGGACGCACTTGCACGGTCAGCGCCGGACCGCACAAACCCAGATGCAGGCTCTGGTGATAGGCCGTAAGGCCCATGGCGCCAAGCGAGCGGCCCATGCAGTCTCCCGCCACTGCGACGGGTATCTCGCGAAATGCGGCAATCAGTTCGGGGGCCAAGGTACGAGGCATTTCCTCGATGCTATAGCCCGGTGGCCAGCTTCCATTTCCGGACATCGATTTCTCCATGAATTCAGTTTTGCAGATGCTTAAGGTTTATGACCCGATCCCTATCCAGGGTCTGGTGTTTGAGATAGCCCAGTATGTTGCGCGCCGCACCCTGCGCCATGGCCGACAATGCGGCGCCGGTCGAGCCGCCCACATGCGGCGTCAACACGACATTGCTCATGCTGCGCAGCGGGCTGTCCGGCGCAATGGGCTCGTCGGCAGTCGTATCCAGGCCTGCGGCGGCAAGCCGGCCATTGCCCAGTGCATTGATCAGCACGCCCTCGTCCACCACTTCGCCTCTGGCGGTGTTCACCAAAATGGCACCCACAGGCAATTTAGCCAGTTGAGCCCCACCGATCAGCAAGCGCGTGGCCGGGGTCAGAGGCACATGCAAGCTCAAAACATTTGATCGGCTCAATAGCGCATCCAGGTCGGAAACCAGCTCAACGCCCTCTTGTTGCATGGCGGCATCGACGTGGGGGTCGTAGGCCAATACCCGCATGCCCAGGGCCTGGCAGAACTTTGCGACCAGACGCCCAACCTGCCCGAAGCCGACCAAGCCCAGCGTCTTGCCTTTCAGCTCTATGCCGTTCTGTAGCCGCGTCCAGCGCTGCGCCCGGATTTCGCCGTCCATATGCGCTATCCCACGCGCTGCGGCCAGCAGCAGTCCCAAGGTCATCTCGGCCACCGACTGCGCATTGGCGCCAGGCGTCACGAACACGGGTATGCCACGGGCAGTGCAAGCCTGCACATCGATGTTGCTGACGCCCACGCCATGCTTGGACACCACTTTCAGGCTTGGGCAAGCCGCAATGGCGCTCCCGGTCAAATCGACCGTACGGGAAATGACCGCGTCGACCTTCTCGCTGGCCAATATGGCTTCGACCTCGGCAGCATCGCCCGCAGCTTCCAGA
>DATCYE010000193.1:0-3532 GCA_036570485.1 Pusillimonas sp.
CATGAAGATGTGTGTGCCCTACATGCCCGCCTACATGCTCGAAGAAGTCGGTCCCGAGATCATGGACGGGGTGCACGGCACCATGGTCTTCTGGCATACCGAGTCAGAAAAGAACGAAATCGCCAAGGATTTCGTCGAGGCCTACGAGGCCAAGTTCAACGCCAAGCCCCGCGATCCGGAGCACAACGCCTACATGACCATGCTGCTCTGGGCCGATGCGGTCGAGCGTGCCGGCACCTTCTACCCGGCCGCCGTCGTCGAGGCCTTCGAAGACAGCATCAACCACAAGCGTCCGTACACCATGGGCGGCGATGTTTACTTCCGCGCCGAAGACCATGATGGCGCAGCCAACTTCGCGGTAGTGCGTGGCAAGAAACCTTCCGAAATCAAAAACAAAGACGATCTGGTTGACGTCGTTGCCGTGGCCAATGGCGTGGAAACGCTACCGCCCATCGGTTACGCCGGATGCAAGATGGCGCCTGCGGCCTAACTGATTCGGTTGTTTTCATAACAAGAAAGAAAGGGGGACAGTATGCCTAGCCTGGGCCTATTCATGTCACAAGTGTTCAATGGTCTTGCGCTGGGGGTGCTGCTCTCCCTCATTGCGGCCGGACTGACCATTATTTACGGCACGCTTGGTGTAATCAACTTTGCGCACGGCGCCCTGTTCGTAGTGGGTGCTTATGCCGGCTTTTCTGTTTTTACGTCTACCGGCTCGTTTTTGCTTAGCATTGCCGGCGGTTCGCTGGCGGCAATGCTAGTCGGCTTGATCATGGAGCGCGGCCTGATCAAGCGCTTCTACAACCGTCCCGTCGAAGACCAGATACTGGTCACTTTCGGGATAAGCATCGTTCTGGTCGAAATCATCCGCGCCATTTTCGGCGGAGTCGGCCAGCGCGTGCCCGTTCCGTCGTGGGGCGAGGGTGTGGTCGACATGGGTTTCGTCGTCTATCCCCTGTACCGGATCCAGATACTGGCCATCGCTGCGGGGGCGTTGGGTCTGTGCTGGCTGGTGCTGTACCGCACGCGGCTTGGGCTCATCATCCGATCCGGCATCGAAGACGCCCTTATGACACGCCTGCTGGGCATCAATATCCAGCGCGCCTTCCTGGTGGTATTCGGGGTAGGCGCGGCGGCGGCCGGTTTCGCGGGCATGATCTACGCGCCCATCGTATCCATCGTTCCCGACATGGGGTTCCGGGTGCTTATCCAGTCCTTTGTCGTGGTGGTGCTGGGCGGTGTCGGGTCTTTCCCGGGAGCCATTCTTGGCGGCTTGATCGCGGGCCAGATACTTAGCCTGACCTCGCTTTTCAATCCGGTCTATTCCGATGTCATGCTGTTCGCAGCCATGGCACTGGTCCTTATTTTGCGACCACAAGGTCTGTTGGGTGTGGAGGGCAGGGCATGAGCCAGTCAGATAATTCCGTTGCTATCGAAGCCGGTGTAAGCACGCCGCAACGTCAGGTTCCGGGCGCGTCTGCGCGTCCGACGGGGGCCTTCCGCGCCCGCTATATGGTCGAGCTTGTCACCGCCATGGTGCTTTGCATGGCTCCTTTCCTGGCCCCGCTTATCGGCGCCGGCCCCGATCTTTTAGGCCGGGTGCTTATCTGGGGCCTGTTCGGCTTGGGCTTCGATCTGCTGTTCGGCTACGCCGGCCTACTGTCTTTTGGGCAGGCCGCGTTTTACGGTACGGGCAGTTTCGTCACGGCCTACCTGCTTACCACCGGCATCATTCCCAATATGCTGCTGGCGCTGGTGGTGGCCATGCTGGTTGCATCCGTGCTTGGTCTGCTTATCGGCTACCTGACTTTGCGTCGCAGCGGCATTTACTTCGCCATGAGCACGCTGGCCTTTGCTGAAATGATCTACTTCCTTGAGTTCGGGCCGCTACGCCACTGGACCGGGGGCGAAAACGGCATTCCCGGCATTCCCGAACCGGCCATCGATCTGGGTTTCTTCAGCTATGTCATCCAGCCGGGCTGGCCCATGTATACCTTCCTGGCTGTCATGTTTTTCCTGGGTTTTGTCATCGCCCGGCGGATTTCATTGTCGCCCTTCGGCGTCATCCTGACCGCCATACGCGGCAACCCGATACGTGCGATGGCGGTAGGTCACCGCATACAGCGCTATAAGCTGGCCGTATTCGTCGTGGCTGCGGCCTACGGCGGCGTGGCGGGCGGCCTGTTGGGTCTGTTCCAAGGCTATATGCCGCCCGACGCCTTCAACCTGCACACCTCGGCCGAGCTGGTAATTCAGACCGTCATGGGTGGGGCGGGCACCTTGTTCGGACCTTTGCTGGGCGCCTTGATCTGGCTATATCTGTTCGAAGTCCTGCAGTTCGTGGATGCGGTGGGGCCTTACTGGAGGTTGATACTGGGCGTCATCTTCGTAATTTTGGTCACGGTGTTTCGTCGTGGAATTTGCGGCGAGTTCATCGCCTGGCGCGACAAGCGCATGACACGGCGCATCGCGCGGGCCGACACGTCCAGCCCCAGTGTGCCGCGCGTTCACGGCGGACAGCTTGTCATGCGGCAATCTGTTGCGGCGGCGCCGGGAGTTCCCGTGTTGCAGGCCAATAATATTGCCAAACACTATGGCGGGCTCAAGGCGGTGAAGGGTGTGTCCATCTCTGTTCAGGAAGGCGAGCTGCGCGGCCTTATCGGTCCTAACGGCGCCGGCAAGTCCACATTCTTCAAGATGCTGGCCGGTGAAATCGAACCCACCAGCGGCGAGGTTTTCCTGCGTGGCGGCAATATCACCGGCATCGGCGTAACGCAGGTCTGCCAGATGGGCATGAGCAAAAGCTATCAGGTCAACGAGCTTTTCGACGCCCTGACCGTAAGGCAAAACATCCTTATGTCGGTGCTCGGACAAAAGCGCGGCTCCTTCCGCTTCGATGCCCTGGCAAGCCTTAATGGCGTCAGCGGCTATGGCGGGCAGGTCGGAGCGGCCATGGATCTTGTCGAGCTCTCGCACAAGGCGGACACGCCGGTGCACGAACTGTCCTACGGAGAGAAGCGGCGAGTCGAAATCGGCCTGGCCCTTGCCACGGGCGCGAATGTTCTGTTGCTGGATGAGCCTTTGGCCGGCATGAGCCCCGAAGAGCGGGTCCACGCGGTCGCTCTGCTTAAAAGCATACGGCGCGGACGTACTGTTCTTATCGTTGAACACGATATGGATGCCATGTTCGAGCTGGCCGACAAAATCACCGTTCTTTACGACGGAAATTTCCTTGCGGAAGGCACTCCCAAAGAAATTCAGTCCAACAAAGCGGTGCAGGAAGCGTATCTCGGAGGCATGGAAGAATCATGAGTTTGCTCGAAGTCAATGGTATCAATACCTTTTATGGCGATTCGCATATTTTGTTCGACGTTTCCCTTGAGGTTAGGGAAAACGAAGTTGTGGCCCTGCTGGGCCGCAACGGGGCGGGCAAATCGACCTTGCTGAAGACTCTGGCGGGGGCGTTAAGCCCCCAGTCAGGCAGCATCACTTTTGCGGGCACGCCCATTCACAAGATGCAGGCTCACGAGAT
>DATCYE010000194.1:0-12402 GCA_036570485.1 Pusillimonas sp.
GGCCGGGCTGGAAGACAACCACCCGCCCGACGGCGTCGCGGACACCATATTTCCATGCCGGTCGATGACGTCGATATGGCAGGTATCGCCAACGAAAATCTCGCGCTCCAGCCAAGTGTCTACGGGAGGCAATTCTGCAAAGGTGGGTTCGCCGACGCCATAACGCCCATCGCCACCGGCAAGCGCCCGGGCGGAAGCCAGCAAGTCAGGCAGCGCAGGCGTAAACCCTTGCGGGCTGCCCGGGTTGAGCGTTTTCGATGCCAGCGCTCCCAGCGCCTGGATGCGGGTCTTCGCATAGTCATCGGACAGCAAGGCGGCCAGCGGTACATTGACGCCTGCGGGGTCCCCGTACCAGGCCAGTCTGTCGGCCATCGCCAGCTTGGCGATCTCTGCAATGCCGTGAACAAAAGCCGCCGAATCCGAAGCATGCGAGACAATATCGGTATGCTTTAGCATCGCAAGCTGCTGCAGAAAGACCGGCCCCTGCGACCACGGACCACATTTTGCAACGGTATATCGACCGTAGTCCGCCACCACGGGTTCTTCGTAGCTAGCCTCCCAACTGGCCATATCGGATAGCCTTAGCAGGCCGCAGTGACGTTCGCCGGTGCAATCGCGCACGGCCTCGTTTGTATAAAAATCATCGATAGCCTCGGCCACAAAGCCGCGATACCACAGCGACAAAGCAGCGTCGATGCGCGACGCGCGATCCGTGCCCCGGCTCGCCGCTTCGGCCGCGATGCGCGCATAGGTGGCGCCAACGGCCGGGTTCCGGAATAGCGCGCCTGGTCGGGGTAAATGGCCATCGGGCAGCCAGACCTTGGCCGACGAGGTCCACTCATTGCGAAACAGATTTTCGACCGCCACAATGGCCTGGACAATACGAGGCACCAGCGGGAAACCGTTGTTGGCGTAGTCGATGGCCGGGCGCAACACGTCTTCCAATTCCCACGTGCCATAGTCCCGCAGCATGGTCAACCAGGCACCGAAGGCGCCGGGCACGGTGGCCGGCAACAGACCTATGCCAGGCACCAAGTCCAAGCCCTTGTCGCGGAAAAAAGACGGCGTGGCCAAGGCGGGAGCCACTCCTTGTCCGCAAAGAACCCGCATGCGTTTTTCTGATTCACTCCACAGCATGATGGGCGCTTCGCCGCCAGGACCGTTCAGATGCGGCTCGACAATCTGCAACATGAATCCGCCCGCCACGGCGGCATCAAAGGCATTGCCGCCCTTCTCCAGCACCCCCATGGCGACTTGCGATGCCAGCCAATGCGTGGACGACACAACGCCGAACGTGCCTTGTATTTCGGGTCTTGTAGTGAACTCTGACATAGGTGGCTCCGCTGCGGATGATGAGGAAAGTATATCCACTCTGAATAACCTTAATTCTCTAAATTGTGATAAATATATAACCAATTGGGTATATCTTGGCTAGAACATGACAAGCACAACCATTAAGGATGCACACACCAGCAACCCTTCGTGGGTGCAGACTGATCAAGACGAGATTGCACAGCCATCCGCCGCAAGAATCATGACCCGGCTGAAGTTGCGCCATCTAACGCTGCTCAGGAATATCGCATTGCATGGGTCTTTGACGCGCGTCGCTCAAGAGACAGGGGTCAGCCAGCCAGCAATCACCAAAGCGCTGGCTGAAATAGAGTCGCTGTTCGGAGCCTCCTTGTTCATTCGCTCCGGACGCGGCCTGAAGCCCACGGCGATGGGCGAACTGGCCATGCTGAAGGCCAGGCATATGCTTCAAGAGCTGGACCACTGGGCGTCTGAAATGGAAGCGGTGCGCAAAGGCCGCAGCGCGCGCCTGCTGATCGGTGCGGTGCCCTATGTATCGGGCGCCCTGCTGACACAGGCCATCATGCAGCTGTATGAGCGCCACAACATCATTATCGCCATCAGGCAGGCAACCACCGATCAACTGGTGCAGTCCCTGTGCGACCATGAGCTCGATTGTGTGCTGGGCCGCGCATCGGCGGCGGCAGGCAGGGAAAACCTATGGCACGAAGTCTTGTACACACAACGGCCGGTGCTTATCGGACACGACAAGCTGCTTCAACGTCTGCACGGACGCCGCCTTGATTGGCGAGAATTGGCGACCATGGACTGGATACTGCCATCTCTGGCAACCCCTGTCGGGGCCCGAATGGCCGAGCTATTTACGCAAGCACAAGTAGCTGTGCCCGTTCCCATCATTGAAACCTATTCCGTCGATGTCATGCACGGTGTACTCAGCAAAAACGATAGCGTCGTTTCCGTGGTGCCCGAGGACATCGCGCGGGATATGATGCGGCGAGGAGGCGTAAGCATCCTGCCGTGGGAGATGGATTGGGAGCTTCCGCCACTAAGCCTGATACGCCGCACACGCGACATTGCGCTGGACGCGGAAGAAAAGTTCGCAGGGATACTGAAAGAGCTATGCAGCCAACAGTTCGCATAGGACAGCCATATAAAATATAGAATAACTGCTATCGTGGCAGACCTGCGCTTGCTCGCCAGCCACTTCATTTATTCGACAGCAACATCTTCAACACCAGGATTCCATCGGTTTCAATGCAAAAGCCCGATCTTCCCAGCCACACCCCCATGATGCAGCAATACCTGCGCCTTAAAGCAGAAGCCGGATCGCATTTATTGTTTTATCGCATGGGGGATTTCTATGAAATGTTCTATGGCGACGCCGAGCGCGGTGCGCGTTTGCTTAACCTGACGCTGACCAAACGCGGCACGTCCAACGGCGCGCCCATTCCCATGGCCGGCGTCCCTTTCCATGCCATGGAGGGCTATCTGGCCCGGCTAGTCGCGCTGGGCGAATCGGTGGCGATCTGCGAACAGATCGGCGATCCAGCCACCAGCAAGGGGCCAGTGGAGCGCAAGATCGTACGCATCGTAACCCCAGGTACGCTAACCGACGAAGCCCTGTTGCCCGCCAAGGCCGATCGCATGATCGCCGCCGTCTGGACGAACCGCGTCAACCGAAGCGAGCGCGCCGGACTGGCCTGGATGAACCTGGCCAACGGCGAATTCCGGGTATGCGAATGCACACCCGAGATGCTGGACACCGAACTGCACCGCATAGGCCCGGCCGAACTGGTCTGCGCCGAAAGCGCGCGTCTGGCCCCGGCTGCGGGCATTGCCATAAGCGCAATTCCCGATTGGCATTTCGAACCCGATGGCGCACGCGATGTCTTGCAGCGCCATTTCTCGGTCGATTCGCCTGCCAGCTTCGGTCTGGCCGATCTGCCCGTTGCAACCTGCGCGGCGGGCGCGCTGCTGCGCTACGTAAGCCGTACTCAGGCACAATCGCTGTCGCACATCCAGACCATACGCGTGGACCATGCCGGCGAATATGTGGTGCTGGACCCGGTTACCCGCAAGAATCTGGAGCTGACCGAAACCATTAGCGGCGAAGAAAGCCCCACCTTGTTTTCGACGCTGGATCATTGCGCAACGCCCATGGGCAGCCGCTTGCTGCGCCGTTGGCTGCATCATCCATTGCGCGACAATGCGCCTGCGCTCGAACGACAGCGTGTCGTGGCGGCGTTTCTTTCGGCCCCGCCCGACATGCAGACACAAGGCGCCCAGGCGCCCCTGGACGTCCTGCGCCAGATGCTGGATCGCTACCCCGACCTGGAGCGCATTGCCACCCGCATCGCTCTGCGCTCGGTGCGGCCGCGCGAACTGGCCAGCCTGCGCGAAGCGCTGGCCCTGCTGCCCGAAGTCGCGCGGCACCTGGACACCTCGTTCAGCACCCAGCCCCGCCTTGCGGCCTTCATACAAGACATCGATATCCAGCCTGAGATCAGCGCACTGCTGCACCGGGCCATCGATCCCGAACCGGCATTGCTGATCCGCGAAGGCGGCGTGATTGCCGCAGGCTACGACGCCGAGCTGGACGAACTGCGCCGGTTGGCGGCCGACAGCGGCGAGTTCCTGCTTGAGCTGGAAGCGCGCGAGCGCGAACGCACCGGCATCACGACACTGCGCGTGGAATTCAACCGCGTGCATGGTTTCTACATAGAAGTATCCCGTGCCCAAGCCGATAAAGTGCCGGCCGATTACCGCCGGCGCCAGACTCTGAAAAATGCCGAGCGCTACATTACGCCGGAACTTAAAAGCTGGGAAGATAAAGTGCTGTCGGCCAAAGACCGCAGCCTGAGCCGCGAAAAATGGCTGTTCGAGAATCTGCTGGACGAGCTGTCGGGCCATGCACAGGCGCTGTCGCAGTGCGCCGCCGCGCTGGCTGAGGTAGACGCGCTGGCCTCATTGGCCGAGCATGCCCTGGCTAACGATTGGGCCGCAGCAAACCTTTCTGAAAACAACGAAATAATCATCGAAGCGGGACGCCATCCCGTCGTCGAGCACAGCATCGAACAGTTCACGCCCAACGATTGCGATCTGAGTCCGCAGCGCCGCATGCTGCTGATCACCGGCCCCAATATGGGCGGTAAATCCACCTATATGCGCCAGATCGCGCTGATTGCGCTACTGGCCAGGATAGGCAGTTTCGTGCCTGCAAACTCGGCCAGCATTGGCCAGATCGACCGCATCTTTACCCGCATCGGCGCAGCCGACGATCTGGCCGGCGGACGATCCACCTTCATGATGGAAATGACCGAAGCGGCCGCCATTCTGTCGTCCAGCACGCCGCAAAGCCTGGTGCTCATGGACGAAATCGGCCGGGGTACCTCGACCTACGACGGGCTGGCGCTGGCCTGGTCCATAGCGCATAGGCTGCTTACGCACAACCAGGCGCTGACGCTGTTTGCCACGCATTATTTCGAGATCACACGCCTGCCCACCGAAGCGACCGGCGCCGCCAACGTCCACCTGGCCGCTGCCGAGTCGGCTGCCGGCATCGTGTTTCTACACGAAGTCCGGCCCGGCCCGGCAAGCCGCAGCTATGGCATACAGGTGGCTCAGCGGGCCGGCATACCACCCGCCGTGATCCGCCATGCCAGTCGCGAACTGTCGCGCCTGGAAGCGCAAGGCGCAGCCACGCCGCAGCTGGATCTGTTTGCGGTCGACCCCGGCCCCGCTGAAAGCGCCGACGCAGAATGCGACACGCTGGATTCCGCCTTGAAATCAGCGCTTGAAGCCATCGACCCCGATCAGTTAAGTCCGCGTGAAGCGCTGGATATTTTGTATCGCCTACGTAACGAGCACCTTTAAATTTATGAACATCGACCAGAAGCTCGACCTTTTAGGCGGCCTGACAGCGCAGGAATTCATGCGCCATTACTGGCAGCGCAAGCCCTTGCTGATACGCCAGGCCATCCCCGGATTCAAGCCGTCGCTGTCGATCGCCAACATACGGCAACTGGTCAAACGCGACGAGGTCGAGTCGCGCTTGATATGGCGCGACGACAAGGGTTGGAACATGAAGACCGGGCCCTTCACGCGCCTGCCCGCCGCCCACCAGCCGAACTGGACCTTGCTGGCTCAAAGCGTAGACCTGCACGACGACGCCACAGCGGCGCTGATGCAACGATTTCGTTTTATTTCAGACGCCCGCCTGGATGACGCCATGATCAGCATCGCGACCGACGGCGGCGGCGTGGGTCCGCATTTCGATAGCTACGACGTTTTCCAGCTGCAGGCTCACGGCAAGCGGCGCTGGCGCATCAGTCAGCAAGACGACCTGACCCTGGAACCGGGCCTACCGCTTAAAATCCTCAAGCACTTCCAACCCGAACAGGAGTTCGTGCTGGAGCCGGGCGATATGCTTTACTTGCCGCCGCACGCAGCCCACGATGGCGTGGCTGAAGGCGATTGCATGACCATATCCATAGGCTTTCGCGCGCCCACCCAGGCAACGCTGGCTTGCGGCATGCTGGAAGCAGTCAACGACCAGATCATGGCCAATCTGGGCGACACCGGCGGCCTGTATGCCAACCCAACCATACGCGGCCCCATACTTTCGACCGCCTTCAAAGATGCCGGAACGCCCGCCACCGAGCATCCCGCCGCCCTTCCTCAGACTCTGATCGATGCAACGCTCAAAGCAGCCCAGAAAATAAAGTTCACCGAAGCACTGGCCGAACGCTTTCTTGGACAATGGCTGACCGAGCCGCCGTCCAATGCCTACTTCGAGCCGGGCGATGAAAGCATAGACCTGAACAACGAAATGCCGACCCATGGCAAGCTGCTTGCAGATCGCTGCACACGTCTGATGTACCGGGGCAAACAGCTTTTCATCAACGGCGAGGTCGCCTGTGTTCAAGCGACAGCAGCCTTGCGGCATCTGGCCGACGCGCGCGAGCTGTCTTGCGACCATGCGCTGGCCCGGAAACTGAATGAGAGCGAGCTGCGCCTGCTGACCGAATGGCTGCACGAAGGATGGTTGCACTACCGGGCAGCTTGAAATCAAACCGGTTACGGCGCCGTACAGGCGCCGTAGCTACATGCTTGAAAACATATAAATACCCACACGCATAAACTTATAAGCGATATAGAAATAATAATCTTGTCGTTCGCGGCGGGCGCCGGGGTCCATAGAATGGTGGTGAATTCATTACCATGAGCACGACATGCTGGCCCCGTCTTATCTTTCCGAATCCAAGCACACCCTTGTCAACGAACTGGCCGACGGCCTGGAGTCCAATGCGCTAAGTTGGCTGTCCGGTTATTTTGCGGGTGTCGCGCAAGGCAGACAGGCCAACCGTCCCGCGCCCGCCCCCGTCGCGGCGCTTGCAGGAACAAGCGCGGCCAAGCAACTGACCATAGTCTACGGCAGCCAGACAGGCAATGCCAAGCGTATCGCCGAGTCGCTGGCCGCAAGGGTAGGCGCGCTGGGTTTGAACGTCAGGCTGCTGCGCGCCGACCGCTACGCTACGCGCGAGCTCAAGGAAGAACAGCTGCTTTACGTCGTAATGAGCACCCAGGGTGATGGCGAGCCGCCCGACGACTCGCTGGCCTTCTTCGAATTCTTGTCCAGCCGGCGCGCACCCAAGCTGCCGCAATTGAAGTACGCCGTGCTTGGCCTAGGCGACTCCAGCTACCCTATTTTCTGCGGCATTGCGCAAACCATAGACGCACGCCTGGCTGAGCTGGGCGCCGAACGTCTGCACGAAGTCGGCACTGCCGATCTGGACATCGAAACCGTGGCCTTGCCCTGGCAGGATGCCGCTATCCCATTGGCTCAGAAAATTCTGAAGCAGACAGGCACGCCCACGGCCAGTGTTACGCCGCTGCACCCCAAGGCCTCCCGCGCCACCCGCGAACAACCTTTTCTGGCCGAGCTGCTGCTGAATCAGCCCATAACCGGCCGCGACAGCGACAAAGACGTGCGCCACCTGGAGATATCCCTGGAAGGCAGCCAGCTTGACTACCAACCCGGCGATGCGTTGGGTGTATGGCCTGTCCAGTCCGACACCCTGATCAGTCAGGTCATAGACCAGCTAGGTCTGGACGCCGACGAAAATATAGAGATTGACACTGCCACGCGCAGCCTTAAGGAATGGCTGGGCCGGCATCGGGAACTTACCCAGTTGACCAAACCGTTCCTGCTGGCCCATGCCGAACTGGCAGGCAGCGAAACGCTTAAGTCGCTGCTCAAACCCGAGGCCATCGATGCGCTAAAGCACTTCCTTGAAACCCGTCAATTGCTGGATCTACTTGTTGAGCTCCCGGCCAAATGGACCGCCCAAGGCCTGGTCAAGGCTCTGCGCCCCTTGACACCACGCATGTATTCCATCGCCTCCAGCCAGTCGGCCGTCGGTCAGGAAGTGCATCTGACCCTGGCCAATGTCGCCTATGAATACGAGGGCCAGGCACGCTGGGGGGTTGCATCGAACTTCCTATCACAGCTTGCCGAGGGCGAGAAACTGCCCATATTCATCGAGGAAAACCCACGCTTTCGTCTGCCGGCCGACACCTCGCGCGACGTCATCATGATAGGCCCAGGCACCGGCATAGCGCCCTTTCGGGCCTTTATCCAGGAACGCAGCGCTGCCGGCGCCAGCGGCCGCAACTGGCTGTTCTTCGGCAACCCCCATTTTTCTTCCGACTTTCTGTATCAGACCGAATGGCAGCGCGCGCTGCAGGACGGCGATCTGCAACGCCTGGACCTGGCGTTCTCGCGCGATCAAGCTCAGAAAATTTATGTGCAAGACAAGTTGCTTGAACGCGCCAGCGAGCTGTACGACTGGATTCAGGCGGGCGCCCATCTTTATGTTTGCGGCGACGCCACCCGCATGGCAACAGATGTTCATCGGACCTTGCTGCAAATTGCCCGCCAGGAAGGCGGCCTGGACGATGTTCAAGCCAAGGAATGGCTGGACGAACTGGCCGCTCAAGGCCGATACGCGCGCGACGTTTACTAATCAGGATAGCAATGAGCAATACCCTTTCGCACTTAGAGCAGATCAAAGCAGATAGCCGGCACCTGCGCGGCACCATTGAAGAAGGCCTGAACGACCCGGTTACCGGCGCCATCAGCGACGACGACAACAAGCTTTTGAAATTCCATGGCAGCTACCAGCAAGACGATCGCGACATACGCGATGAACGGCGCAAGCAAAAACTGGAGCCCGCCCACGCTTTCATGATACGTGCACGTCTGCCGGGCGGTATCGTCACACCGGCCCAGTGGCTGGCCTTCGACGAGATCGCCAGCACATACGCCGGACGCGGCCTGCGCATCACCACCCGGCAAACTTTTCAGTGGCACGGCATCGTCAAGCGCAAGCTGAAACCCACCATGCAGGCCATCCACCAGGCCATGGCCACCACCATCGCCGCCTGCGGCGATGTGAACCGTCAGGTTGTCAGCTCGGTCAACCCCTACCTTTCAAGCCAGCATCGCATCGTGCAGGAGTGGACGCAAAAGCTGTCGGATCACTTTATTCCACGCACCCGGGCCTACCATGAGATCTGGTTGGACGGCGAAAAAATCACCGACGAACCTGAAGAGGAGCCGATCTACGGCGACACCTATCTGCCACGCAAATTCAAGATAGGCGTGGCCATACCGCCCACCAACGACATCGACGTTTTCGCCCAGGATCTGGGGCTGATCGCCATTATCGAGGGCGGCCGCTTACAGGGTTTCAATGTGGCCATAGGCGGCGGCATGGGTGCAACCCACGGCGACGAAACCACTTACGCCCGTCTGGGCAGCCTGATCGGCTTTGTGCCGCCCGAGCAGTTGATTCAAGTCGCCGAAGGTGTAGTCACCTTGCAGCGTGACTACGGCAATCGCGCCGAGCGCCAGCATGCACGCTTGAAATACACCATCGATCATCGCGGTCTGGACTGGTTCAAGGCGCAACTTGAAGAGCGGATAGGCTTCACGCTGCAAGCCACCCGACCTTATCATTTCGACCTGAACGGCGACAGCTACGGCTGGAAAGAAGGCGAAGACGGAAATTGGCATCTGGGCCTGTATATTGAATCCGGGCGCTTATGGGATCAGGGCGGCAGCTTGCTGCAAACCGGCGTGCGCGAAATCGCCAAGGTGCTGAAAGGCGAATTTCGCATGACCTGCAATCAGAACCTTGTGATCGCCAATGTCGCCGCCCGCGATCGCGGCAAGATAGACAAGCTGGTCGAAAAATACGGGCTGGACGGCTACAAGCAGCAAAGCGGCATACGACGCCACAGCATCGCCTGCGTGGCCTTGCCCACCTGTGGCCTGGCCATGGCGGAAAGCGAACGCTATGCGCCCGTGCTGTTGCCCAAGCTAGAGGCTTTGCTAGATAAGCACGGCCTGCTGGACGCCCCCATTCTGCTGCGCCTGTCGGGCTGCCCTAACGGGTGCTCGCGCCCCTATCTGGCCGAAATCGCCCTGGTGGGCCGGGCCCTGGGCCGCTACGACTTAAGGCTGGGTGCCAACTTCACCGGCGAGCGTCTGAACGTCGCCTATCGCGAGAACATCGCCGAAGCAGAAATACTGGAGACTCTGGATGGCCTGTTCGGCGCCTACGCCGGCAATCGCCAGCCCGATGAAAAATTTGGCGACTTTCTGATTCGCACGCAAGTCGTTGCGGCTCCTACGCAGAAATTGATTCCTATCGTCCTGGACACGGTGGTATAAAACCAAACCCTATGCCACTACCATCCCCATGAGACTATTTCCCCTATTCGCCGACCTCCAAGCGCGGCTTGTCCTGGTCGTGGGCGGCGGCGCCGTGGCCGAACGCAAAATAAAAAGCCTGCTTGCCTCGGGCGCAGATGTGCGCGTCGGTGCACTGCAAGCCAGCGACGCGCTGCAAGAGCTGCACCGGCAAGGCAAGATCGAACTATTGCAAGGCCCCTTCGATTCCGTCTGGCTTGAAGGGGCCTGGCTGGTGGTGGCTGCCACCGACGACCGCGAACTGAACCGGCATGTCGCCGCCTTGGCCGGCACGCAAAAGCGCTTCATCAATGTGGTCGACGATCCGGAGCTTTCTTCATTTCAGGTTCCCTCCATCGTCGACCGCTCGCCGCTGACCATTGCCATCTCTTCGGCGGGCAGCGCACCCGTGCTGGCACGCCGGGTGCGCGAGCGCATAGAAAGCCTGTTCGATCACACCCTGGGCAGCTTGGCGACGCTGGCTGCCGGCTACCGCCAGGCGATACGCCAGGCGCGGCCCGATCTGCGCCGGCGCCGCGAATTCTATGACTGGCTGCTTGACGGCCCAGTGGCCGACGCTTTGCGCAAAGAGCAGCCGTCGCAGGCGCAGCAATTACTGGAAGACGAGCTGCGTGAACCGCAAACGGCCGTAAGCGGTAAAGTGATACTGGTCGGCGCCGGCCCCGGCGACCCCGGCCTATTGACCCTGAAAGCCCTGCGGGCGCTGAATGAAGCCGATGTGATTCTTTACGACCGTCTGGTCGACAGTGAAATACTGGAATTGGCGCGCCGCGATGCCGTGCAGATTTCCGTTGGAAAAATACCCGGCGAGAATCACGATGCCACCCAGGCCCGCATAAACGCGCTGATGCTGGAACATGCCGAACAAGGCCAGTTGGTAGTGCGCCTGAAAGGCGGCGATGCTTTCGTATTCGGGCGCGGCGGCGAAGAGCTGCAATTTCTGCGCCAACACAATGTGCCTTATGAAGTGGTTCCGGGCATTACGGCGGCGCTGGCCTGCGCGGCATACGCCGGCATTCCGCTGACCCATCGCGACCATGCCCAGTCGGTCCGCCTGATTACAGCACACTGCCGTCAGGACACGCTTCTGGAGGACTGGCCATCGCTGGCACGCGAGAAGCAGACATTGGCGTTTTATATGGGGGTCAGTCAGCTAGATTGGCTATCTGAACAACTGATGACGCATGGGCGGTCTGGCGATACGCCCTTTGCCATGGTGGAAAACGGCACGCGCAGCAATCAGCGGGTATTGCAGGGCAGCCTTAAAAACCTGGCCGACCTGGCCCGCCTTCATGACATGAAAGCGCCGTCGCTTTTGTTGATAGGCGAGGTGACAGCACTGGCGCCGACCCTGGAATGGTTCGGCGCCAGCATCCGGCAAGACTAGGGCAGCCATTGCGGCGGCCCTTTTGATGCATGCTGCCCACCATCGCAAGGGTGGGCAAGGCCTGTGTAGGCCTACTTCGCCTTCATGTGGTTAGACAACACCGTAATGATGCGCTTGGCGGTATCGGTGTTTTGCACCTGGCCGTTTTGATCCAGGATCGTTACAACAGAGCTTGAGCCCTGGCCGGCCACATGAATGCGGAATGGAGTGGCTTCGGCGGTATTCTTTGAACCGAACAGCCGACCGATAAAGTTCTGCTGCTCGATTTTCTCGCCGCTGTCGCTGTCCAGGTAACGGATGAAGTAGTCGCCGGCTGAACGGTCGCGGTCGTCAACCGCAAAGCTGGCGGAATCGATGGCTACGCCCACGCGACGCCATGCACGGTCGAAGGGCTCGGCCAGTGCAAGAGCGGCCTGGCCGTCCGGCATCTGCGTGACGCTGGCCTGCTCAGAATCTTTTTCAGCCTGTGCAACCATGTCGTGTGCCTTCTGCACATCGGTTCCCAGGAACACCATTAGGCGCGCCAGCATGGCGGCGTTCAGGCCCGGATCTTCTTTGCCAAACACCCATTTAAAGCTAGAGCCGTCCTGGGTGGGCGTTTCGACCATTTGCTCGTGGCTGATATAGACCTCGGTCTTGCCGTTAACGCGCTCGACACGCGTACGGAAACGCTCGCGTTCGCCGCTGTCGAATACGGTGTCGATAATGGAACCCAAGGCGCTGCGTATCCAGCCTTCGGGAATCTTGGCGCGGTTCTCGGCCCAGTCGGTTTCCATCAGGCCCGCACGCGGGTCCTGGGAATGCAGGGTAAAGCCTTGCTCGCCCCAGAACTCGATGATTTTCGGGTAGATTTCTTCGGCGGGCTTGTTGACCGCCAGCCAGCGCAGATCGCCATCGCGCATGACCGATATGCCTTCGGTCTGCGGCA